>JAGRJO010000199.1 GCA_020442725.1 Lysobacterales bacterium | reverse complement strand
TAGTTTAGTGTAATTCTTGTAAATGTAAAGTATTATTTACATTTTCTTTTGATTATTTGAAAAACTATTGAGAAATATCACAGAATAAACCGGAAGTTAATTTTGTTAGGTCGTGAGGCGAGATTTCTACTTCCAGTCCTCGACGACCTGCACTTATAAAAATTGTTTCTTGATTCATTGCAGAAATATCAACAATGGTTTTAAGTCTCTTCTTTTGACCTAGCGGACTCACACCACCAAGAATATAACCTGTTACTCTCTCCACGAGTTTAGCATCAGCCATTGTGGCTTTTTTGGTTTTCAAGAATTTGGCACAACTTTTTAAATTTAAACTTTTGGCAACCGAAATGACTGCAACGGCAAGGTCGTTTGCTCCACAATCAATAACCAGAGTTTTAAATATTTTTGTGTCCGGTTGTCCGAGCTTTTCAACAGCCTCCAATCCATAAGATTTAGAGTCCGAATCATGTTCGTACTCATGAATCTGATATGGGACTTTTGCCTTGATTAGGTAATTGATACAAGGTGTCATTTGCAAAGATTCACGATAGTTTCAATCAAATTGGTAACATCATCTTTCTTTGTCGAATGAGAAAACACCAAGCGGATAATATCGTTACTTCCCGGCCAGATATGAAATTCAAAGCCTTTGACTCGCAATTCTGAGATGACAGAAATCGGAAGTTGCAAAAAAGCTTCATTTGCCTGAACCGGGTAAACAAATTTGTGGGAGTTCTTTAGCGACTCATAAAAATATTGAGCTTGCGAATTGGCATGATTGGCTAATTTCAGCCACAAGTGATCTTTAAGGTATGCCAATAATTGAGCAGACACATAACGCATTTTACTAATTAAATGACCGGCTCTTTTTCTTCGGCGTTTAATATCTCCGATAATTTTCGGATTAAAAATGACTAATGCTTCAGCCATCATCGCACCGTTTTTTGTTGCCCCAAAAGATAATAAATCCACTCCTTTTTTCCATGTCATTTCGGCAATGGGTTGATTGAGTGCTGCTACCGCATTTGCAATTCTTGCTCCATCAATATGCAGATAAAGTCCGTATTTGTTTTTAATTTCTAAGAGCCGATCCATTTCTTCTGAAGAGTAAATGGTTCCTGCTTCTGTACTTTGCGTGATACTTATGACTGATGGTAAACACTCATGTTCTCCGTGAACACCACTATTTGCCAATGTATTTTCCAGTTTATCTAAATCTATTTTTCCATTTTCTCCGTCGATTCCAATCAGTTTGACTCCATCGGAAAAGAATTCTGGTGCTCCGCATTCATCCGCATTTAGGTGTGAACGATGAAAACAAAATGCACTTCCATAGGGTGGTGCTGCCAAAGCAATTGCCAGCGAATTTGCAGCAGTTCCTGTTGTAAGAGGAATCACTTCACACCAGCAACCAAAAAGTTGTTTAAATTCTTCGGTTAATTTTTCGGTGTATTTATCATAGCCGTAAGATTCATCATAACCTTGATTGGCATCAATGATTGCCTGCATGATTATTGGATTGACCGGTGCTTCGTTATCGCTTCTGAAGTTCATAAATATGCCGAATAATAAAAAAAGCACTAACTATAAAACATTGGATAACAACATCCAAGCCTTTTACATCCAGAAAATAAATCTACTTTGAATTGAAGAGAGAAAGGAATAGTGACTTCCGCCAGCCGCTCCCGGCACACGAATTCACAACTGTGGCTGCTCCCTTCCGGGCCTGACCAAGTCCGCTGTTAGTCGTTGCCGGGTGACCGGCGAAAGTCGGTTGGTATTATCTATGAAACAACAAGATTACTCAAGCACTGTTGGTAATATTTTGTTTATAAAGTGAATTGAAATTTTTTCTTTTCTCTTCTCTGCATGAATGGCACTTTCAAGTGCATCCAGAACATTCATTAGAAACTTTATATTTACCTTTAATTGTTTTTGCAGGTAACTTTCTGCTTTTTCATCAAAGTTAATTCCTTTTTGTGCAGCCATTTTGAAAAAAATGCTCCATGTTTGTTTTCTGTTTAACGGTTTTATTTGGTGTGTTCGACCTGATAATAAGCGAGATCGCAAATCGGGCAACTTCCACAGCTCGTTTTTAGCGGAGAATTGACATGAAAGTATTAATTTTTTATTGTACTGCCGAACCTCATTAATCCAGAAAAACAGTGATTCTTCAAGCAAACTATCGCCGGCAAGTTTTTCAATACCATCAAGACATAAAACATCAAACATTTGAATCAGAGAAACATGTGAGCGATTGGCGATATCTGTAGTTGTTGGAATAACCACAGAGATACCATCTCGTTTCAGCTTTTCAACCAATCCGGTCAATAGATGGGATTTCCCGCTTCCTTCAGCGCCATAAAAATAAAATAAATTTTCAGAGTCAGCTGTTAAAAAACTATTTATTGATTCAACTAGCGAATCATTTTCACCAACTTCAAAGTTTTCTAATGTTTGATAATTCTGATTTGGAAAATTCAGAGGAATTTGTGCATTATTTTTGCTCATCATCTGATTCGCTGTTTTCATCGAGTTCTTCCTTGCTGGATAGTCTAATTTCTTGTTCGTCTCCATACATTTTACTGTTGATATAGTTTTGGTGGGCAAATCTCAACAACACCATCACAACAGCTGCAATAGGCAAACCAAGCAAAATACCAACAAAACCAAAAAGCTGACCACCCGCAAGCACCGCAAATATGACAGCAACGGGATGAAGCCCGATTCGGTCGCCAACCAGCCAAGGAGTCAAAACCATGCCTTCAAGTAATTGCCCAATACCAAATACCAATAAAACATAAATCACATAAGTGACATCACCAAATTGAATGAAAGCAATAATCACTCCTACAACCATCCCGGTAATGGCTCCAAGATAAGGAATAAACGAAACCAAACCGGCTCCCATTCCAATCAGCAATGAAAAATCAAGTCCTATTATCCATAGACCAATAGTGTAAATAATTCCCAATGCCAGCATCACTGAGAACTGACCACGCAAAAAAGCACTCAGAACAGAGTTCGATTCTGTCACCAATTTATTAATTGTCGGATAAACCGGACGAGGAATCAGCTCTCCGACTCTTGCTGTTAAGATATCCCAATCTCTCAACAAATAAAAAGTTACAACAGGAATCAGCAACAAATTCATCAACCAATTAACTACAACTAAGCTGCTCTTTGAGAGTGATGCTAATAAATTTTTAGCAATACCACCCGCTTCATTCCAATGACCTTTCAATAAATCAGTTACCTCAGACATATTAAAAATATCGGTCTGAATACCAAATTTTTCTTTCAACCAGGGAGATATATGCTCACTCATCCAGACAAAATACTGTGGTAAATTGGTAATCAGTTTGCTGATTTGATGTTCAAGAGTTGGAATTAAAAATAACAGAATAATAAATACAATCAATGTCATCATAAAAAACACAATAACAACTGAAAGGGTTCGGCTTAATTTCCAACTTTCGAGTTTATCAGCCAGCGGATCAAACAAATATGCAATCAAAGCACTCACTGCAAATGGAGTCAGTATTGGAGAAAGTAGATAAATAAAGAATCCCAATAGCAGAAAAACTGCCATAAAATACCAACGGTTCGAGCTAGAAAACATGATCTTCATTCCCCTTTATTTTGCATTTGTTTTTCATGTTCAACAATAGCTTTCTTTCCCCAAAAATAAATATAGTGAAAGCCACTGGCAATGGTTAAAAATGTAACAAGATAAATCAATGCTTTGATTATAAATGACTCAACCTGATAAACTGACAAATGAGCTAATAAAACTAATATCAATAAAATTTGGAAAGC
>JAGRJO010000198.1 GCA_020442725.1 Lysobacterales bacterium | reverse complement strand
CAATTATCATGTGGCTCAAGCACAAAAAATGGTATTAGTGGATTATTCTTAGGTTTAGATATCAGGTTTTGATATTATGAAAAAATCAAAAAAGCCCGTTCTACAAATTTTCAGCTTCGCTATTTTGTTGGCTTTAACAATAGCCAGCTATCTTTTACCGGATTCGGTCAAAAAAGTATTAGAACTTGGATATTCAAGTTTTACAATTGGTAGTTATCAACTCACACTATTACAAATTGTTCAAACGATATTGATGATAGTCCTTTTATTCTGGGCAGTTGGATTATTTATTGGTTTGGTTGAAAGGTATTTAAACACCAGATCCTCATTCAGAGCATCAACTCGCCTATTAATCATTCGCTTTTTACAAATTACCCTCTATTTTGTTTCTTTTCTTATTATATTTTCTAACTTGGGAATTGATTTAACTGCATTGGCTATTTTTAGTGGAACCATCGGTATAGGATTAGGTTTTGGTTTGCAGAAAATTGCTTCCAACTTTATTAGTGGAATTATTTTAAGTTCAGAAGATGCTATCAAAGAAGGAGATTTATTGGAGTTGAATGACGGAACTCGTGGCTATGTTAAAAAAATCAAACCCCGCCACATTCTCCTTGAGGGTTTGGACCAGAAGGAAATGATTGTTCCTAATGAGGAATTTATCAACAACAGAGTGACAAACTGGACGATGTCAAATAATACTGCCAGAGTTGATATTCCGTTCGGAGTTGCTTATGGGAGTGATTTAAAATTAGTATTGCAGTTGGTTACTGATATGGCGATAAATCATAAAGACAGCTCCAAGGATAAATCACCGGTTTGTTATGTATCTGAATTTGCAGACAGTTCAATAAATTTTATCCTATTTTTTTGGGTTAAGGATATCAACGAAGGAATTTTCAGAGTAAAAAGTGAATTGTTGCTTTCTATTTGGCAAATATTTGAAGAACAAGGAATTAAAATTCCTTTTCCGCAGAGAGACATACATATGCATCAGGATTGACTGTCAAAACACAAAGCAGTTTATTTTTTGTTAGTCAGGGATTGACTGGTGTTAAGGCCTTTAAATAATTGGGTGACCAGCAAGTGAGCATGGTTTTCCATACTGATTAAATCAGAACCTATCAGGTATTCATACAGGATTCCCCGTAAAAAACAATGCAAGGTGAGTGTGAGTATATCCGGGTTGGCTTCTTCGGTAAGCTGCCCTTTTTTTTGTGCCCTTTCAAAATAGTAAGATAGCAACTCCAGACTGCTTATTTTTTTATCCTGATGCTTTTGTTTAAACTGTAATAAATCACCGGAATAATCACATTGGTAAAACAATCTCAAAGTTCTTTTTTTAGTTTGGTTTGACTCTAAATTTTTCAGCATAAAAATCACCAGATGCTCCAGTTGTTTGAGCGGGTGGTCATCTGATTTTTCCAAATCCTGTGTAATCATCTGGATAAAAGGCTGATGCAATGAATCATGCAAAGCGTCGAATATTTCCGGTTTATTTTTAAAATGCCAGTAAACGGCTCCCCGGGTGACTGACGCTGATCTGGCAATGTCATCAAGTGAAGTATTGAAATACCCTTTCTTTGAAAAACAGTCCAGTGCCGCCATGAGAATGGTTTCTTTTGTCTTTTGAGCTTGTTCTTTGGTTTTACGCATACCGGGCATTGTATCAAATGAATCTTTGCTTGACAACATACATCCGTGTATGTATAATCTGTTTTTATAAAATAACGATGCAAAGCTTAAAACTTTACGGGCGGGGATTTACTCCGTCTTCTGTATTGAGTTTTGTTTCATTTAGTAACTCAATTTTCAAAAATAAATAATATTATGAATAAAAAAACAATTTCTGCCATCGTTGTTGCGGTTATAGCTGTTGCTGGTTTCTTTTATTATAAAAACAACAGTCAGGACGCAGGTTCTCAACAAGCTTATGCAGGCGGGAAACCGGTACTCAAAGTCTCTACAGCAGTCATGAGGACAGAACCGATTATGCTTACCATGACTTTACCGGGAAGAACCTCAGCTTTTAAGCAATCACAGGTCAGGCCTCAGGTGACAGGCATTATTAAGGAGCGTTTGTTTAAAGAAGGTGCCTATGTCGAAAAAGGCCAGCAGTTGTATCAGCTGGATGATGCTCAGTATACTGCCAATCTGAAAAGTGCGGAAGCGAACTTGTTGAGCGCGGAAGCAAATTTCAAAGCAACAAAATCAAGATACAACAGAATTAAATCTTTGGTTGCCAAAAATGCAGTCAGTCAACAGGATCTGGATGATGTTATTGCTGAACTGGATCAGGCAAAAGCGGCTATTTCAGTAGCAGAGGCAGCAGTTGATTTAGAGCAAATTAATGTCGATTATACCCATGTCTATGCACCAATATCAGGTCGAATTGGCAAATCCAATCTGACTGTCGGTGCATTGGTAACGGCCAGTCAGTCACAAGCTCTGGCTGTCATCACTCAGTTGAATCCCATATATGTGGATATGCAGGTTTCTGGTCAACAGGCATTATGGGTTCAGCAACAAATCAATACGGGAGCAGAGATAAAAGTGGAGCTGACCGGATTAAACAGGAATCAGCCACCATCAGGAGTTCTTGAATTTTCAGATGTGAATGTCAATGAAAGCACAGGCTCGGTCGGTTTAAGAGCATTGATGAATAATGATGACAGTACACTTTTACCTGGCTTATTTGTCAATGCGGAAATTTCACTCGGTGAAAGATCCGGACTGTTAGTGCCGCAACGGGCAACAACCAGAACCGCTGACGGAAATTTGAGTGTTTGGGTCGTGGACCAAAACAAACAGGTCAATCCGCGTGTTTTGACTGTTAACCGGGCAGAAGGTAACCAATGGGTGGTTATTGATGGACTGCAGGATGGAGAAGAAATTGTGATTGAAGGATACCAACGTCTCGCTCCGGGTGCGACGGTTGAAACATCTCCCTGGCAAAATCAGTCGTCATCGTCTCATACCGGAGGATAAATCATGGCTAGATTTTTTATTGAGCGCCCGGTCTTTGCATGGGTGATTGCAATTATCATTATGCTTGCAGGTGTGCTTGCGATTAGAACACTGCCGGTAGAGCAATATCCTAAAATTGCACCTCCGACAGTTGCAATCAGTGCCTTCTATCCCGGAGCTTCGGCGGAAACAGTCGAGAATGCTGTGACTCAGGTCATTGAGCAAAGATTAACAGGGATTGATCAGTTAAGGTATTACAACTCAAGCAGCCAGGATGGCTCCATGACTATTAATATCACATTTGAACCGGGTGTCGATCCTGATATTGCACAAGTACAAACCCAAAACAAAGTACAGGGTGCATTGAGTTTGTTACCACAAGAAGTCCAGGCTCAGGGTGTGACTGTGACCAAATCAAACGATACATTTTTGATGGTGGTGGCATTGTATGCAGAGGATGGAACTTTAAGTCAGGGTGATCTTGGGGATATTCTGGCATCCAATTTTCGTGATCCTTTATCCCGGATCAATGGTATAGGAAGTGTCCGTATTTTTGGTTCCCAACATGCTATGCGTATCTGGCTAGACCCTTCTAAATTGTTCAGTTACGGAATGACACCTGTAGATGTTCAAAATGCCATCAGGCAACAAAATACCGATATTTCGGCCGGACAACTGGGGGCATTGCCTGCTGTTTCAGGGCAGCAGATTAATGCGACGGTAACAGCTCAGTCAAGATTGCAAAGTGTTCAGGACTTCAAAAACATTATTTTAAGAGTCAATTCTGATGGGGGTCAGGTTCGGTTGAGTGATGTGGCGCGGGTTGAATTGGGTTCGGAATCCTATGGAACGATTGCTCGATATAAAAGGATGCCGGCTACTGGT
>JAGRJO010000197.1 GCA_020442725.1 Lysobacterales bacterium | reverse complement strand
TTCCCAGCCCCGAACCGGAAACCATCCTAATCCATAAGACGATGAAAAAATCAGTTGAAAAACAATGATTACGATTAAAAACGAAATGCTCATGCCAATTACCGAGCCGGTCATAATCAATTTATCAACCCACGAGCTCCGATGATACGCCGCAATCAAGGCTAATATCACGGCAATCACATTCCCCAAGATAAATCCGGGAATGATTAAATGAAGTGAAACCGGCATAGTTTCTTTGAGAATATCTGAAACCTTTAAGTCACGAATATCCGCATAACCAAAATCCAGTGTTACCAGTTGCTTTAAATAAGTTCCGTAACGGGTTAAAAACGGTTGATCATAGCCAAGCTGATGTCTGATTTCGGCAATTTCTTCCGGTGTCGGGTTTTTCCCGAGCTTTTCATAAGTTAAATCCGGACCGAAATACACCATCAGCAAGAATGCAATAAACGTAACGCCAAGGATTAAGGGGATGCCACCCAAAAGTTTTCTTATCGCAAATTTTAATACATCCATTCCAAATAACCCTTAATTTTTAACATCAACATACTTGGCAAAGAAACCGCCTAAAATCTCACGGTCAGGAAACATTATTGTGTCTTTATGCCATAGATAGATTCGGTTGCGAGCCAAACCGGAAACGGCAACACAATCATCAACTATTATTTGGTTTAGCTCATTATAAAGTTTAGTTCTCTCCGGTGAAGGCTGCATTATTTTTGCTTCTTCAAATTTCTTATCAAATTCAGGATTCATGTAGTTGAAATTGTTTGATCCGGGCGCATGATTTGGCCCATAGAATAATTGCAATGTGTTTTCCGCATCGGGATAATCCAACCCCCATGCCAAAGAAAAATAAGGTGTCTTGCCATTTTTCAAAGCTTTATTAAAAGCACCAAAGCTGGGATAAGGTTTAAATTTAATTTTGTTAACCGGATATCCGATTTTTTTTAAGAATCCACGAAACTGTTCATAAAACATTCTGTACAGAGTTCCACCGGTAGAATGATACTCCAAAACAGGCAAAGACTCGGGAGTCCATCCAGCATCAGCTAATAGTTTTTTGGCTCCCTCAATATCCAAAGTAATCGATTCTTTGTCAAAGTCAGGGTCAAACTCCATTACTGACGGGGTGATAGCACCGGGGAAAACTGTTCCCAGATTGAAATAAAACGCTCGATTTCTTTGATCCCAGTTAAAACTTTTTCGAATTGCACATCGCAGAGCTTTATTTTTCTCATCCTGAACCGGGTCACCAGTCACACCAAATTTGGGATTCGACATATCGAATCCTGAATACACGAATCCTGACTCTACCATAAATGTATGATGATATTTTTCCACTATTTCCGGGTAAAGTGTCAAAGGCTTTTTGCTTTGAATAACAGTACTGGCTTTTTCTTTAGGAACTGTTGTGTATTGAATTTCATCTCCTTTGGTGAATGAGTTCCAGCGCGAAGACGTTTCCATAACAAAGTGTATTTCCATCACATCTATGTAAGGAGGAGAGAGACCATCCAGAACTTTGACCCCGGTAAAACCGTGTTTGTCTTCATCATAGCCTTCATAAGCTAAATCTAAGGGTTCATTCCTGAATTTTGGATTTGCAAATAACACGGCTTTTTCTTGATTGAATGAATCCAAAATAAACGGCCCTGAACCAACCGGTTTTGAACCAAACTCAACTCCGTAATGTTCGACAGCCTCCCTTGGGACAACAGCAGTAAAACCCATTGCCAAGGTGTAAATAAGTTGCGGATACGGTTCTATTAGCCTGATTTGAATTGTGTGACTATCAATGGCTTGTAAGCCCTCTATTTCCTGAGAGTAATCCGAACCATTCTTTTTCCAGTCATCCAACCCAACGATTCGACCGGAAAAAAGCCATGCGCCTTGTGATTGAAACTGTTTATCAAAGTGTCTCTGTATCGAATATATAACATCCTGTGCAACTAACTCTCTTCCCACACCATTTTCAAAAGACACATCATCATGAAAAAACACACCTTTCTTAATGTTTATAGTGTAGGTTAGACCATCTTCACTCACTTCCGGCATTGAAGTGGCAAGATTGGGTTTTAATTCATAAGGTCTGGCAAGGTATTTATAGGAATATAATGTATCAAAAATATTGAGAACAACAAAATTGGAATAGATAACTGCTGCACGAACAGGATCAAGCGTGGTCGGTGTTCCATCCATAGAATGCCGATATACTTTTTTTCCGGGATACTTGCTATCTTTTTTTTTGACGGGTTCGTTATGCGATACTTCTATTGAGTCGGATTGTGTGCAAGAAGTCCCTGACAGCAGAAACAAAAACACTATAACTATATTTAAAATTTTGGGCATCAACAAACCATATATGCAATATTTTGAACATTATACATATCTAATGGACTAATGTCTAAAATACTATGGCCTTAATTTAACACCAAAACTACGATAAGTTGATGCCTTCAAATTTAAAAAAAGCTGTCACCACTACTTTGTATTTCTCCACCTAAAGCCGGATCATCTTCACCGCCCTGACTGAGACTGATTTTAACCTCCAGACCTTGTGAGGAGTCAGCATTCTGCAAAGCCTCTTGTAAAGTGATTACATCGTTTTTATAAAGATCATAGAGACAGGAATCAAATGTTTGCATGCCATCATCCAAAGAGTTTTCCATCGCCTCTTTTAGTTTATTCACCTCTCCGCGACGAATCATTTCTCGAATCATTGGCGTATTAATTAAAATTTCAACTGCCGGCAATCGGTAGCCTTGTTTATCTTTAACCAAACGCTGAGCAACAATGGCTTTAATATTCAGTGCCAAATTTAACAAAATGTTTTTGTGGGAATCTGTAGGGAAAAAGTTTAACACCCTTTCAATGGCTTGGTCGGAGTTGTTGGCATGGATTGTTGCCAGGCACAAATGACCGGTTTCTGCAAACGAAATAGCCGCTTCCATTGTGTCCATATCTCGAATCTCTCCAATCAAAATCACATCCGGAGCTTCACGCAAAGCATTTTTCAAAGCCGGCGCATAGCCATGAGTATCGGAACCAATTTCACGTTGATTAACAATTGATTTCTTATGCTTGTGCATGAACTCAATCGGGTCTTCCACGGTTAAAATATGACCGGTCATGTTTTCATTTCGGTGATTAATCATGGATGCCATAGTGGTTGATTTACCGGAGCCGGTTCCTCCGGCGACCAGAATCAAACCCCTTTTCTCAAGAATTAACTCATTCAATAATTCCGGGATTTTCAACTCTTTAGCCGTCGGGATTTCCGTTTTAATGGTACGAATCACCATTCCGACTTCATTGCGTTGTTTAAAAACATTGACACGAAAACGTCCGACACTGGGAAGCGAAATCGCTAAATTCATTTCCAAAGTTTTTTCAAACTCAGGAACCTGACCTTCGCTCATAATCGAATATGCAATCTTTTTAACCAGGCCATTTGGCAACGGAGTGCTACCCAAGGGTTGCAACTCACCCTCAACTTTAATATTGATAGGCGCTCCGGTACTTAAAAACATATCGGAGCCATTTTTCTCTTTCATTATTTTAAGGAAATGAGTTAAATCCATAAATCCACCTGTTAGCTTGCTTTACACAATTGTTTTAATTGGATTTGGTTGAACCCCAAAAGACCGGCAACTTCACTCAACAGATTCATTTCGAGATCATGAAGTTCGTCATCAATATTCGCCATAATCCAAAGGTTTTTGATAAACGTTTTCTTTTCTGATCGGTTCAGAAAATTATTGATTACCGAGGTATGCAATTGCAATGAAATGGTATAGTCACTGTGAGTTTCAGCATTTTCAATCAACTTCTCCGTTTGCGACTCTGTCAAATCCATGC
>JAGRJO010000196.1:3328-3869 GCA_020442725.1 Lysobacterales bacterium | reverse complement strand
GACTGTTATTGGTATTGTCGACAATATTTCTTTTTGTTTTGTTTTATATGACTCAAGCAAGCGTATTTGCCAATGATTTTACCAGCTCTAATCGTGTGATATTACAGATATTGCCGATTTATATTTATTTCATTGCTATCATCATTTCTGAATATTCAAAACAACTGAATTCAAAGAAATTAGAGAATTAGTTAACAATATTCTGAATGATTAATTGCAGGTTTCTTCTGCCTGCAAATTCGTTGATGTCCAACTTATAAGTGAGATGATTTCGCTGTCCAATCGGATTGAACTTATCAGGATGCAATCCAAAAGCGATGGCTTCGATTTTTTTAGATAAATCAGAGGTTTGCAAGGTCATTTTACAGTGACCACTACCGACTTCTTTCTTTTCGATGATATTAAACCAGCCATCAAATAATGGAGCAGGGAAGTTTTGACCCCAAGGTCCGTGTTGCTGCAATTCTTCAGCAACAGCCAAACATAAGTCGATGCTGTCAATTTCTCCATCGGTTTCAATCACATGCATTCTTTGTTCTTC
>JAGRJO010000196.1:0-3307 GCA_020442725.1 Lysobacterales bacterium | reverse complement strand
ACGATTTGATTAAAAATCTCACGAAATTGTTTGTAATTTTCCTGATGAATTGACAATCCGGCTGCCATTGCATGACCTCCGAATTTAATCATCAAATCGGGATAATGAGATTCAATTTCAACAAAGGCATCACGGATATGAAACCCCTCAATACTCCGTGCCGAGCCTTTGAGAATTGGCGATTCATCGCTTTCAGGAGCAAAAGCCACCACCGGGCGATTGGTTTTATCTTTGACTTTGGAAGCCAATAATCCAACAACACCTTGATGCCAATGTTTATGAAAAAGGCAAATTCCATTCGGCAGTTTTTTAATATTTTTTAACTCTTTGATGACACTATTGGCGACTTCCTGCATTTCGGACTGAATTTCTTTTCTTTGCTGATTGATGGAATCCAGTTCTTGAGCCAGATTACGAGCTTTTGTTGCATCATCGGTCAGTAATAATTCAATGCCGACACTCATGTCTTCCAAACGTCCGGCAGCATTCAATCGTGGTGCCAGTACAAAGCCAAAAGTGTCGGTATTGGTTTTTGAATAATCTCGACCGGCAATTTTCAACAAAGCATGAATTCCGGCAATGGTTTGACCGGCTTGAATTCTTTTTAAACCATCGTTGACCAAAATTCGGTTGTTTTCATCCAGCCCAACCATATCGGCAACTGTTCCCAAAGCAACAATATC
This sequence comes from Lysobacterales bacterium, assembly GCA_020442725.1. Lineage (GTDB taxonomy): Bacteria > Pseudomonadota > Gammaproteobacteria > Xanthomonadales > Marinicellaceae > NORP309. Next base: position 2,624 of record JAGRJO010000196.1, on the reverse strand, counting down.
CAACCATTGGGCTAAATTCGGCGGTTGAATATTTTTACTGTCAAACCATCCACACCCTGTTAACTGTTTGCGAATTTCAGCCAGCAAGTAAAAAACCACTCCGACACCGGCCAAACTTTTGCTGGGAAACTCATCACCATGTAAGTTTGGATTAACAATCGCATTGGCATCGGGAAGCTCTTCGGCCGGCAAATGGTGATCGGTGATGATTACTTTCATACCAGCTTCTTTGGCTTTTGCCGTTCCGCTGATTGAACTGATACCGTTATCAACGGTAATGATTAAATCCGCTTGCATATCCTGTAAAATCGGAATTAGCTGAGAGCTCAAGCCATAACCAAAATCAAAGCGATTGGGAACCAAATAATCAATATTGTCATAGCCAAAAGCCTTAATAGCACGGATGGAGAATGCCGTTGCCGTCGCTCCATCGGCATCAAAATCGCCAACAACGACGATTTTTTCATTATTTTTCATGCAGCTAACAACGATTTGAGCCGCTATTTTGATGTTGGATAGCTTTGAAGAATGCAGTAAATTTTGCAGTTTATAATTAATTTGTGATGGTTTAGTTATTCCTCTGGAAAGATACAATTTTTGGATAAGTTTTGATAAACCTAAACCCTCCAAATTGTTTGTTTCAGGAATTTCCCGTCGTTTGATTTGAATCATTGTGAGTTGCTAAGTGCTTTACCAACCTGAGAATTATTCAGCCGATTGAGTTTTTCGCTAATCCAGTTGCCGGTTTCAATCAGTTTTTCAAGATTGATTCCACACTCTATATCTATACCATTAAGCATATAGACCACATCTTCGGTGGCGACATTGCCACTGGCTCCCTTGGCATAAGGACAACCGCCCAAACCGGCAACTGAGGAGTCGATGATTTCTGCGCCTAGTTCCATACACGCATAGATATTCGCTAATGCCTGTCCATAAGTGTTGTGAAAATGCAAAGCCAGATTTTGTGTGTCAGCGATTTTCTGGCAGGATTTAAACATTTCCTGAGCTTTTCTTGGAGTTCCTGTGCCGATGGTATCACCGAGTGAAACCTCATAACAACCGAGTTGAAATAATTTTTCCGTCACTTCAGCAACTTTATCCACAGAAATTTCACCTTCATAAGGACAACCGAGAACGCAAGAAACATATCCTCGAACTTTAATATCATGTTGTTTAGCCAACTCAATTACCGGAACAAATCGTTGTAAAGACTCTTCAATACTGCAATTGATATTTTTTTTAGTGAAACTTTCCGAAGCTGCAGTGAAGACAGCAACTTCTTTGAGATTGGAAGCAACTGCTTTTTCCATGCCTTTCAGATTGGGTGTTAAAGCAGAATAATTGATGCCGTTAACTCTTTGTAATTTCTCACAAAGTTCACTCGAATCAGCAAGCTGTGGAACCCACTTAGGGCTGACAAATCCGGTGATTTCAATGTTTTTCAAACCACTATCCTGCAATCGCTGTATCAACTCCAGTTTAGTTGACAGCTCAATGACTTGCTTCTCGTTTTGCAAACCATCTCGTGGCGAAACCTCGACAATTTTTACTTTTTTTGGTAGCACAGAATTAAAAAAATTATAAAAATGTGATTTTAACCTGAAACCTCATGAGTAATTTGAATTTTCGGGAAAAATGCAGAGAAATGTTTTCATACAGAACTTGATAGAACAAAAATGATACTTTGATTAAATCTTAAGGAACACAGAGACCGCAAAGAAGCGCAGAGTTACGCAGAGGTTGAATCAAAAGTTTTTTATTTTGAGTAACTTTTAGGCTTTTTCTGATTTTTTTAACTAAATAGAATTTAATCAATGACGTTAGCACAATGTTGGAAACTATTATACAATAGGTGCTAAAGAAGTTTTAATCAATTATGAAAAGAAAATGTCAGGAATGTAGTAAATCTTGTTTGGTAGTACACTTACTAAGTTTTGATAGTAGAATGAGGTGTTATTGTTGTCGAGCACAATTTACTTTAACCTCATTACAAAAAGGATTTATTGGTCTAATGTTCAGTTTTTTTGCTTATCTGAGTGTATATTTATTTTTTTATTTTCAAAGTTGGATTATTTCACTATCAATAGCCTTGATTGCACCTGGTCTTATTAATTTTTTCATAATAAAGTATGCAAATTTGAAATTAGTGGGATTGAAAGCTGAAATGAAGAAAAAAGGATTATAAGACTCAAAGTAAATCAGGAAGCCAATCACCATTAATTTCTTAATAAACCTTTATGAACTTCATGTCCTTCATGGTTTAATAACATGAAAATTAGAATCATAGTTCCCAATGAGATTCCGTATCGCGCTTCGCTTGTACGGAATGACGGGGTATTATTTTAGCTTTATCAGGATGACAGTAGAGGTGTTTAGGATGATAGATTTTTTTAACTTTGCATCACTATGTGCTTCTTTGTGCTCTCTGTGTTCCTTAAAAAAATACTCTCGGTATACTTTAATATTAAGCCCACTCCCGAAATAATCCTCATGGCAAATCGCTTTTTTAGCGGTTTGGGTTATAATCTCTCTTTTAACTCTGATTATTTGTAATGATACAGCAAAGACAACATGGCTTTACCTTGATTGAAATTTTAATTGTGGTCGTTATTCTCAGTATT
>JAGRJO010000195.1 GCA_020442725.1 Lysobacterales bacterium | reverse complement strand
CAGGCTGTCTGAGTGATATTCGGGTGGAAGTATGTTTATTCTTTTTCCATTGACGACCTGTGTTCTTTCAATAGTTTTTGAATCAAGGATGATAGGAACTGTAAAGATAAAAACTCCGTTTGGTTTAAGCACTCTGTATACTTCTTTGAAACCTTTTATATCATTCTCAACATGCTCAAAAACTTCTAAAGATGTGCAGATGTCAAAACAGTTATCTTCAAGTGTCAGTTTTTCGACATTCTGACATTGAATTCCATTTTTGTATTCACCGGGTTTTATTTCATCGATGTACTCACTCAGAGTCAGATTTCTATTTTGCTTTTGCAGAAAGCGAACAAAAGCTCCTCGTGAAGATAATTCATAAACACTCATATCAGGTTTGAAAAATTGTTTAAATACTCGACCTAATGACTGTGCAACCGGAGAGGCGAAACATTTAGAGCAACGAACTCCCATTTCATCATTATGTGTTTTGATTTGGAGCTTCCAGCCACAAAGTGAACACTTCTCTCTATTTAATCGGAGTTGAGACGGCTTTGTCTGTTTGAGTGCTGATATTATCTTGCGAACAATCATTTTTCAGCACATATGAGAATTTGTTCATCACCCAAATACGCATATTTCTCAGACCAGTAGAGAAAGATGTATGCGTCTTTAAATCCTATGTCTTTAAGTTGCTTTAACAATTGCCAACCAAAAGTGTAATAACTTAATGAACCTTTACCGGATACCGGATTTCCATGATATTCGGGAGTTTCATGATGAATGATTTGATTGTCTTTGATGCTTGCTCGAGTTAGATTAGTTAAAGAGTTTAAATCAAAAGGCACTGATAAAAGAAGTTTTCCTTTAGGTTGAAGAACTCTGTGTATTTCATTCAGAGCGGTCTGGTAATCAGGAATATGTTCCAAGCAATCAAATGATAAAATGTATTTGAAACTGTTATCACTAAAAGTTAAGTTGGTTAAGTCTTTATGATTTAATTTATCAGGGAAAAATTTTAGTGAAAGTCTGAATTTAAAGTAGAATGAACTATCTGACAAATATTCGCTGCCGACTATTTTTTTGTATTTCCTTTTAAGCCATTTATATAGCAATGATGCTTGTTCAGTGATATAAATTTTGTCGTTGATGTTTGGTTTAAACAGATTTTCAAATAAATGGATACTTCCTCTGATTCTATTATTAAGTTTGGATTTTTTGCACACCAATCTTTCTCTGAAATTGATCGTTTCATTATTCGAATACTTTAAATCGATTGAAAATTGACTTGGACTTTGAGCGGTCCAGGAAAATCCGTCAATTAAAAAAAATGCTTGTTTCTTGATTCTGAGATTGAGACTGTTATTAATTTTTTGAAGCTCGTCAAGTTGCAACCTATCGTTTAGCAAGTGGTTTTTGTAGTCATTAATGTACTCTATTCGTGTGATATGCATTTGTTATTTAGCCTTTAAGGGAGATTATATGGGTTTTTCACTCTGTCAGGTGTTGTTTTAAATCTTTTATGCACCCAGAGGTATTGTTCAGGGCATTGTTTTACCATATTCTCAATTCCAAGATTGATACGCGTTGTATCAATAATAGCATCTTTTGTTGGAAAGTCAGGCAATGGTTCTGAAATTTTCAGAGTGTAATAGGGTGGTTTAGGATTTCTTTGCACATGGAAAAATAAAACCTCGCAGTCAGATAATCTTGCCAGTTGGTGCGTAGCAACGATGGTGGCAGCCGGACGATTGAAAAACGGAACAAATACCGATTGCCCTCTTCGGTAGTCTTGATCCGGAGCGTACCATAATATTTTTCCTTGTTTTAAATGCTTGATAATTGGTCGGAGTTCGTCTCGTTTAAACATGTGAGTTGCGTATTTAAGACGTGATTTTGTCACGATATATTCGGTCACAGGGTGTTTGTGAGGTCGGTACATACCGGCGATGGGATATTTTTTACAAAGGATTTTTCCTCCCATATCTAAAGCTGTAAAGTGCCCGGCGACCAGCAAGATTCCTTTCTTTTCATCTAAACATCGTTCAATGTGTTCACTACCATCAATAATGGCATTACTTTCGATTTTTGTTGTATTTCCGAGAAAGGCTTTGAGAGTTTGGGTGAACATGATTCCAGTTTCGGAGATGTTTTTTTTGAGCAAAAATTTTCTTTGTTCCTCAGATAAGTCGGGAAAACAAATCTGTAAGTTTTTTTGAGCGACTTTTTTTCGTGAACTCAATAATAACATTAATAACTTACCAAGTCCTGAACCCAATAACACCAGCAGATGATAAGGCAAAGCAGAGAGTAATCGCAATAAAATGTATAGCAACCATGCAAGAGGATATTTGAATATCGAAGGCTTAATCATGGAGTGGATTATATCAATTGCAATTTGGAAATAATATGTCGCGGAGACTTTTTAAATATTTTAGTCTTGAACGATATTATAAATCATATTTTTCAGGCACGATATACCTGACTTTTAGTTGTGAGATGTTGTAGAATGTTGTTTTTTTGAAAATTAGGGGACATTGTGAATATCGTATTCAATCAGTTTTTAGGCAATAGTCCAAAATGGTTTAAATTAACAATTTTAACCTTTTTGGTGTTGTGCTATCCACTAACTCTGGCATTAGGAAAAACCGTAATGGGTTGGGCTTTTATTGCCATGTTCATTATGACTTTAGCGTTAGCTTTGAAATGCTATCCGTTGCAATCCGGTGGTTTGCTGGGGTTGGCAATTCTGGCTTTGGGTTTAACCAGTCCGGAAACGGTTTGGCATGAAATACAGGCTAACCTTGGAGTGATTTTTTTATTGGTATTTATGGTGAGTTTTATTTATTTTATGAAACCACTGCTAATTTTTCTATTTGGAAAAATTTTATTAAAAGTGAAAAACAAGTTGATATTGTCTTTTATTTTTTCCTTTGCAGCAGCTTTTTTATCAGCTTTTTTGGATGCATTGACTGTAACTGCTGTGTTAATCACAGTATTTGTTGCTCTTTATGGAGTGTATGAAAAAGTTCACTCTTCCATGAATGTTGATTATGATGATAACAAAGAACCCGACAGAAAGCAGATGGGGGGCGATACTCTTTCGGAGTTTCGTGCTTTTATTCGTTCATTGGTGATGCATGGTGCAGTTGGTACGGCTTTGGGAGGTGTTTGTACAACAGTAGGTGAGCCACAGAATTTATTGATTTCAGAAAAGATGGGATGGGATTTTGTTACTTTTGCGGTCAACATGTCTCATGTCACGGTTCCTGTTTTTATTGCCGGAATAGTCACTTTGGTTATTGTTGAGTTAACGAAAACATTTGGTTTTGGCGCAAAACTGGATCCGGGGGTTCGTGAAATCCTGAAAAATTATTTACAGGAAGAAGATGCGAAACGCACATCGAAAGATCGCTATAGTCTGGTGATCCAAGGTATCAGTGGCTTATTGCTTATTTTTGGTTTGGCGTTTCATGTGATGGAAGTCGGGTTGATAGGCTTGAGCCTTTTGGTTCTTGTCACCTCTTTAACCGGCATTACAGACGAACATCAAATAGGACGAGCATTCGAGGAATCTTTGCCATTTGTCTCATTGCTGGTTATCTTTTTTGTAGTGGTTGGAATGATTCATGACTTGCATTTGTTCAAGCCAGTGATTGATTGGGTTCTGGCGATGCCATTTGAACAACAACCGAAGGCGTTTTTCCTCGCCAATGGCATCTTGTCTGCAATTAGTGATAATGTTTTTGTTGCAACTGTTTATATTAATGAGGTGAAAGCCGCATTTGATTCCGGAGCGATTACCAGAGAGCATTTCGATACTTTGGCTGTTGCTATAAATACAGGAACAAATATTCCTTCAGTTGCCACTCCAAACGGACAGGCTGCTTTCTTATTCTTGC
>JAGRJO010000194.1 GCA_020442725.1 Lysobacterales bacterium | reverse complement strand
AGATTTTGGTCATTGCGTAATAAGGAAATCATTCCTGCGGATTTAAAAAACCAGGTGATTGACTGGTCGAAATCCAAACATTTGGATGAAAACCACATTACCAAACTGGAAGAAACTTCACCTTTGGGCTATGTCATGGCATCAGCTTTGCGCAATCGTCATTTGAATCGTGAGTCGATTGTTGAAGTGGTTGAGGATGCTGGCAGGCATGTAGTACACAAGATGGAAAAGCCTTTGAATTGGTTATCTGTGATTGCTGAGGTTTCACCACTTTTAGGTCTTTTAGGAACAGTTATCGGCATGATTAAGGTTTTTGCGGCCATCAATGCCAATGGTGTTGGTGATGCTGCTCATCTGGCATCGGGTATTTCTCAAGCGTTAATAACAACCGCTGCCGGATTGGTTGTCGCAATTCCAGCTATGTTGTTCCATCGCCATTTTAAAACCAAAATTGGTGACCAGACCATTATTATCGAAACTCAGGTTATGGAACTGATTGATTCAATTAGTTCAGCTAAGAAGAAATAACATGAAATTCAGCGAAGATAATAATCAAGGACCAAAACTGAATATGACATCATTGATCGATGTGGTGTTTCTGTTGTTGATTTTTTTTATGGTGACGACTACTTTTGAAAAACAAGCCAAGTTGAAAATTCAACTACCGGAAGCAACTGAAAACACCACAAAACAAGCGCCGGATCAATTGGTTATCTCTATCAGTCAAAAAGGCGCTATTTATCTCAATAACAATGAGCTTGTTAATTCCAAATACGAAAGTATTGCCGCCGGTTTGAAGAAATTGAAAATTGGCGATAAAAAACCACAAGTGATTATTCGTGCGGATGCCAATGCCGCTCACAAACACGTTGTCACAGTGATGGATGTTTTGGCGGATAATGATTTTAATAGTGTTTCCATAGCAACCACTCAGCCTAAATAAAAATAAATGACTGCAGAGCTGAAAAATACCTCTTTTAGCCGTATTTGGCAATACACCAAACCTTATAAATTGGCATTATCAATTGCCATTCTCGGTGCATTGCTGGATGCTATGGTTCAAGGTTCTTTCATGCTTTTGTTTAAATATATGATTGATGATGCCTTTGGCAAACATGATCAAACAATTATCAGATTGATACCATGGGTCATAGTTGTCATGTTTTTAATCCGCGGAAGTGCAAACTATCTATCAACCTATGGTCTCAATTGGGTTGGTAGAAAGGTTATTGCGGATTTACGACAGTTGGTTTTTTCTAAATATTTAAGGCTGCCCAGTTCGTTTTTTGACAAACAACCATCTGCAACCCTGATATCTCGTATGACTTTCGATATTGAAATGATGGCAATGGGTGTGGCATTAACAGTAATCAATGTGATTCGTGATGTATTAACTATTTTGGTGTTAATCGGTGTGATGCTTTCACAAAGTGTACAACTAACCGTCATTGTGTTTATTCTTGTGCCGATTGTTGGTGGAATTATTGCTGTATTGAATAAGCGTTTTAGGAAAATCAGCCACCGTATTCAAAACTCTATGAGTGGAGTGAGTGAGGTTGTTGGTGAAGTTGTCAAAGGACAGAAGATTGTTAGAATTTTCTCCGGTCAACAAGATGAAGAGAAACGATTCTATGAAGTGAATAACCGGAATCGTTATTTGAATATGAAAATTGTTTCCATTAGAGCTTTATCTTCTTCATCTGTTCAAATTTTAACGGCTATAGCTTTGGCTTTGATAGTCTACTTTGCAACAGTACCGGAAGCGATTAATAATTGGACCGGTGGTACATTTATGGCATTTATTTCTTCAATGATGGCAATGTTACCTCCCTTAAAAAGGATGTCTGATTCCAGCGCGATGATACAAAAGACTTTGGCAGCTGCTGATAGTGTTTTTTATGTTCTGGATTATGAAGCTGAAGAGGACACCGGCATTATCGAGTTGGATGCTAAAGAGATTAATATTGAGTTTAAAGATGTTAGTTTCTCCTATGATGGTGAAAATCAGGCCTTAGATAATGTTAGTTTGAAAATTACAAATGGTGAGTCAGTTGCCTTTGTCGGCGAATCTGGTGGTGGAAAATCAACTTTGGTGAATTTAGTACCAAGATTCTACTCACATACGACCGGAAAGTTATTGCTGAATAACCAGGATGTCAATGACTATACTCTTGAAAGTCTGAGAAAACACATTTCATTTGTGGATCAAAATGTAGTGCTTTTTAATGATACTGTTGCCAATAACATTGCTTATGGCGCGAATAAATCAGCAAATTTGGAACAAGTCAAACAAGCAGCTGTACAAGCGAATGCATTGGATTTCATAGAAGAGTTGCCGAATGGTTTTGATACTGTTATCGGTGAAGACGGAACCCGTTTATCCGGTGGGCAAAGACAAAGAATCGCAATTGCCAGAGCGATATTGAAAGATGCTCCATTGTTAATTCTGGATGAAGCAACTTCTGCTTTAGATTCTGAATCAGAGAAAATCATTCAGGCAGCATTACAAAATGTGATGAAAGGTCGAACCACTTTGGTTATTGCTCATCGTCTTTCTACCATTGAAAATGCAGATAAAGTGGTTGTCATGTCTAAAGGTGGTGTGGCTGAAATTGGAACTCATAAGAATTTACTGCAACACGATGGAATTTACGCAAAATTGCACAGATTGCAGGGTTCTGTTCATTAAATATGGCTCAGCATTCTCAGCAGAAACTCGATAAAATCTGGTATAAAGGAGCACCTGTGCCTTTTCATTATTTACTACTGGAAAAAATATTTAAAGCTGCGAGTTATTTTCGTCGTAAACTTTATCAAATAGGTCTGTTACGAACTCACAAAATCAAGTGTCCGGTAGTCATTGTCGGTAATATCACCGTCGGTGGAGTCGGTAAAACACCATTTGTTATCTGGCTGGTTCATCAGTTGCAAGCCAAAGGCTACAAAGTTGGCGTGGTGTCTCGGGGTTATGGTGGTAAAAGAGAGCATGAACCTTTATTGGTGATTCCACAGACATCTTCAAAAGCAAGTGGTGATGAAGCCTTACTGATTGCGAAACACACCGAAACACCGGTCTATGTTGGTAAAAACCGGGTTAAAGCGGCTCAAAAACTATTACTCGATTACAAATGTGATGTGATTATTTCGGATGATGGTCTGCAACATTATGCATTACAACGTGATGTCGAAATTGCATTAATTGATGCCAAGTATGGTTTGGGAAATGAGCGATTTTTACCTGCCGGCCCGCTTCGTGAAGGAAGAGAGCGTCTGAAAACAGTTGATATGGTGGCTTTTAAAGGTAAAAGGTTAGACAGTCATTATTTTGACTATGCTCCTTTATTGGTCTATGCATTAGGTGATACACGTAAACAACGCAAAATTGAATCTTTTCGCAACCAGAAAATCAATGCTCTAGCAGGAATTGCTCATCCCGATAGTTTCTTTAATATGCTGGCTGATTGTGGGTTAGCAATCGTCAAACATCCTTTAAATGATCATGAAAAATTAACTGAGAAGCATTTTGACTTTAATGATGATAATCCAATCTTTATCACTGAAAAAGATGCAGTAAAATGCGCTGAGATGCAATTGGAAAATGTTTGGGTGGTTGTTCTTAAACTTGAAGTTAAAGATGAAACAAAACATCAGGTTATTGATTTAATTGAAAGTAAAATATCATGAGTGAAAATATCGTTATTTGCTTACCTGCCAGATACGCATCTACACGTTTACCCGGAAAGCCATTGTTGGAGATAGCAGGAAAGCCACTGATACTTTGGGCTTTGGAGTCTGCTTCTCAAATTGATGCCAATGAAATTATTGTAGCAACGGATGATGAAAGAATTCAAAATTTGGTTGAGAGTCATGGTTATCAATGTGTTCAAACTTCATCTGAACACCAATCG
>JAGRJO010000193.1 GCA_020442725.1 Lysobacterales bacterium | reverse complement strand
ATTAATGGAAAAGCTCCAATCAATATTTGTGATGAAGCAGTTCCATTTGCTCAATGTGAAGATGTTGGCGAAGGAAGCTCAGGAAACTTTGGCGGTGATAAGCCACATGATTCAAGTGGTGTGTTGAAGTATGTACGTGTACAATTTGGTGGATTCAGAATTAATGACGAAGACGAATTGAACGGTATCGCTTTCCAAGCTGTTGGTGATGGAACGGTTGTTGATTATGTTCAGGTTCATGCGAATGAAGATGACGGTATCGAGTTTTTTGGTGGTACTGTAAATGCTAAACATATCGTTTTAACAGGTATTAAAGATGATTCATTAGACTGGACTCATGGCTGGGATGGTAAGGTGCAATATTTGTTGGCAAAACAAGATCCGGATGCTGCAAATGATAAAGAAAGAGGAATTGAAGCTGACAACTATGAAGAAAACAATGATGCATCTCCTCGCTCACAACCTATGATTGCAAATGCGACATTTATTGGTGCTCCTTCTGATAACAAAACAACTACAGGTATGGTTTTGAGACGTGGTACCGGTGCCAACTTTACAAACGTGATTGTTACAGGTTTTGAAAAATGTCTGGATATTGATTCGGATGCGACTTTTGCTGCTGCAGGAACACCTAATAATCTGACAGGTACATTAACTATGGAAAATACTGTTATTAGTTGTGATGTTAACTTTGAAGAAGAAGATGGTGATGCATTCACTAATCAAGCATTCTTCGAAGCTCAACCGGGCAACATGGTTGCGAATCCAGCATTAGATAATATTTATCCAACATCTTCAACTCCTACAGGGTTGACGATGGATCCTGAAGTATGGGGAGCTTTCTTTGATAAAGTTAACTATGTTGGTGCTTTCGGTTCTAAAGCAACAGCATGGACGAATGGCTGGACTGAATTTTTGGATTAATCCGAAAATAATAATAACAAGTTAAGTTTAAGCTGATTTAATCCACGTAGATGATTCTGCGGGGATTTTTTTATTTTCTGTATTAAAAATTCAATCCAATCCATTTATCTTATAAAATACTTCGATGATTGAATTTATACTTAATAACAAAATAATTAAAACTGATGTGAATAAATCTATAACGCTGGTGGATTTTATTCGCGATAATAAAGTTCTGAAAGGAACTAAAATTGTTTGTAGAGAGGGAGATTGTGCGGCTTGCTCGGTTCTGGTTGGAGAGTTAGATATTTCTGAGAATTTTGTTAAATATCATACAATTACGTCATGCATATCACCTCTTGCCAATGCTCATGGAAAGCATATTGTTACGATTGAGGGGTTGAATCAAAACCAAAAATTAACTCCTGTACAAAGTTCAATTAAAAATCAAAATGCCACTCAATGTGGTTTTTGCACTCCGGGATTTGTAATAGCCATGACGAATTATTGTCTTAACCCAAGTTTGAATTCAGAAGAACAAATGCTGGATTGTATCGGTGGTAATATCTGTCGTTGCACCGGATATGTTTCATTGGTTAAAGCGGCAAAGGATATTGTTTCACAAACTCAAAACAAAGGAAAAAAATATAAATTACAGGAGCTCATTTCAGAAGGTTTTATCCCTGAATACTTTGCAGATACGGCTTCGAAATTAGCAAAAATCGAACCGAAAATACCAAATAACCACTCCTCGTATATCATTGCCGGCGGAACGGATTTATATGTGCAAAAAGCGGATGAACTCCAAATTAAAAACCAAGCAAGGTTTACCCATTCAGAATCCAAAAGTTCAGTCAAAATACAAAATGGTAAGTGTATTCTTTCCGCAAATGCGACGGTTTCGGATTTGTTTAATCATACCGAATTGAATCTTTCAATTCCGAATTTGAAAGATTATTTGAGACTGGTTTCTTCAGAGCCAATTAGAAACATGGCAACAATTGCCGGAAACTTTGTCAATGCATCACCAATTGCAGATATGAGTATCTTTTGTCTAGCTTTGGATGTGGAGTTGATATTGCAAGGTTTGAAAGAGTCAAGAATAATAGCGCTGAAAGATTTTTTTCAAGATTACAAAAAAACAGCTCTGCAAAATGACGAACATATCTCGCAAATTGCATTTAACATTCCAAAGAAAAGTGCATATTTCAATTTTGAAAAAGTCTCAAAACGCCGAAATCTGGACATTGCAACAGTCAATAGTGCAATTTATTTGAAAATGGAAAATGACACGGTTTTAAAAGCCAATATCGCTATTGGTGGTGTGGCTCCGATTCCTAAGTATTTAAAAAAATGCAGTGAATTTTTAATCAATAAAGAAATCAATCTCAGCACTCTCAACCAACTTCTGGAAATTTTAAATCAGGAAATATCGCCGATTTCTGACGTTCGCGGAACTGCTGATTATAAAAAATTACTTGCGAATCAGATTGTTAAACAGCACTTTTTAAAACTTTTCCCAAGCTCAATTCAATTTGAGGATGTGATATGAAAAACATTGATTCCAACGGTCATGTCAGAGGCGAATCTCTGTTTATTGATGACATTATCACGAAATCCAATACTTTACATGCGGCTGTTTTAAGTAGCAATGTTGCTCATGCCAATCAACTGAAAATTGACATATCAGAAGCACTTACATTTCCCGGGGTTGAAGCAGTGATTTTGGCAAAAGATATTCCGGGAGAGAATCAAATTGGCGGAATTATTTTGGATGAACCATTGCTGGCTGAAGATGAAATTCACTTTCAGGGACAACCTTTGGCAATCGTTGTCGCTGAATCCAACTTTATAGCCAGACAGGCCAGAAAATTGATTAAAGTTACTTGTAATCAATTACCGGTCATCACAACAGCCAAGCAAGCAAAACAGCAAGGGAAATTTATAAATCCGCCTCGAAGTTTTGGAATGGGTGATGTTGATAAGGCATTTGCAGAATGTGATTATGTTTTTGAAGACGAAGCCTTTAGCAATGGACAAGAGCATCTTTATCTGGAAACTCAGGGAGCTTATGCGGAAAGAATGGAAAACGGCTGCATTAAACTCATGTCATCCACTCAAGGTCCAACTGTGGTACAAAGAATTGCAGCACGAGTGCTTGGTGTGCCGATGAACAAAATTGAAGTTGATGTCACCCGTTTAGGAGGAGGTTTTGGTGGTAAAGAAGATCAGGCAACTCCATGGGCCTGCATGGCTGCATTAGCAACTCATCTCACTCAAAAGCCGGTTAAACTGATTCTGGACAGGCATGATGATTTAAAAATGACGGGCAAGCGCCATCCTTATGAAAGCTCGTTCAAAATCGGATTGGAAAAAAACTTGAAAATCAAAGCCTTTGCAGTTGAGTTTTTACAAAACTCGGGTGCTGCTGCGGATTTATCTCCGGCGATTGCTGAAAGAACATTATTTCACGCAACCAATAGTTATTTCATTCCTAATGTAAAAACGGTGGTTCATAGTTGCAAAACCAACTTGCCGCCGAATACCGCATTTCGCGGATTTGGTGGACCACAAGGAAAATTTGTTATCGAATCTGCCATCGCAAAAGCAGCAGAGCAATTGGAGATTCCGGCATGGAAAATCCAGAAAGCGAATTTATTGCAGGAAAACGATGAGTTCTATTACGGACAAATTGCCGAGAATGTTGAAGCTCAAAACTGCTGGAATCAATTTGATAAAACATTCAATATCAATGAGTTTCAAAAAGAAATTGATTCGTTTAATGACACAAATAAACAATTCAAAAAAGGCATGGCATTGATGCCAATTTGCTTTGGAATCTCTTTCACCAATACACCGATGAATCATGCCAGAGCATTGGTACATATTTATCAGGATGGCAGTGTCGGTATCAGCACCGGAGCAGTGGAAATGGGGCAGGGTGTTAATACCAAAATGCTACAAATTGCCGCACAGACTTTTTCCATACCGGAGCAATTGATAAAACTGGAAAC
>JAGRJO010000192.1 GCA_020442725.1 Lysobacterales bacterium | reverse complement strand
GTTTATTTGACATTATCTGAAATTGTTTCTTATCAATTCAGGTTTGATGAATCGAAAGATTATCTTTATCAAGCAATGGAGTTTTATGAAAAAGCCAATGACAGTGACGGCATGATAACATCACTGGCAGGATTGAATCAGTTGAATTTAAATCTTAATGACATTGATGAAGGAGTATTGTTAACTGAAAAAGCCACTTCGTATTTAAAGTCAGCAACTAAACCGGATAAAATTCTCTATTTTTTGATGAACAGTAGCATAATTCTCAACTTGAGGGGTTTGTTTGACCGTGCAGACGAATATATTTCACAAATCAGACAAATAGCTGAGAAATTGAACAATCCATTATACCGAGTCATTGGTGATTTGATGAAATTGCATCAATTTTATGTTCAAAATGATTTTGAACAGTCAAAAAAATATATGGATTCAATGCTCGCGACTTTTGAAAACAACCCCGAGATGAAAGCAGACCTGAGTCAGGTTTATTTGTTTGATATGTTAGTTTCATCACGAGTCGATGGTGGTGAAGTTGCTCTTGAAAAGTACAATTCATATACGAAGAAATATCCCCATTTACAACAACAATTTCCGAATGAAGTCAAACGGGCTTTAGGACATATTTATGCACAAAACGGGAAACTCAATGAAGGAATAAAACTACTTGATGAAGCTGAAGCTGCATATAGAGAAATCTTTCAAATTCATGTTGCCAATTATGTTGGTTATGAAGTTTTGGAAATCATGCTCAATCATCCGGAATTAGATTACAAATCAACTTTGGAGAGACTTCAAGCTAATAATGAATATGACTATTTGTTTTATAAACTCAAAGCCGGGTTTCTGGCAAGAGAAGGAAAATATTTTGAAGCAGCTATTCTCATGAGTGAAAACAAGCAAAAAGCCAATCAATTGTGGAGAGTTGATGATCAGCTTTTGCTTGAGGGTTACCAGAAGAAATCTAAATAGTTTTACAAATCTCTGGCAAGTTCCAGCACTCGGGCTGTGACTGAGGATATCGAATTAGCAACAATTCCTCCATCAGGACTATTGGATAATGCGACAACAACAATTGGATTTTCTCCTTGATTTTCCAACATCCATGAATAGGTTAAAACTTGCATGCCATTAGTTCCTGATACCAAATCACCGCCTTTATACCAAACCTTATCCCAATAGTTCCTTACATTTGGGAAAGCGGCATTCGAACCCATTGCCACATCGGTCATAAGCGTAGCACTAGAGCCCTGTGGGAGGTCCCTTAAATGAGCATAAGTTTTGCAAATATCCATCGCTGTAGCTCTCCAACTACCATTAACCATTATTGTGTAATTGTTATGTAAAAAGGTTGTAAACGGTCCTAATGGAATGATTTCATCTTCAAGAAATTGCTGTTGGAAAGCCTCAGTACCATTCACATAGTCCAATGCTGTTGCCAGCGGAAATGACCAGAATAAATGGTTCTGTTCACTAATGTTCAGTAAAGGAATCAAATCCTCAGGATTGCTTAAACCTAAAGAACTGATAACTAACTCAATAAAATCTCTGCCAATAACCTCATGAAGTAAGTCCGCCGCTGTATTGTCACTCAGACCTAAAGAAAGTGTGGCGATATCAAAAAGAGGGAATTGTGTTCCCAAGGGCTCGCCATTAATAATTCCGCCGGGTGCTAATTCGGATGCAACCAATGATACATTCTGGTAAATATCAATATCACCTAAAAAGAAAGCCTCAGCAGCAGCGGTTAACAACCAAATTTTATAGACAGAAGCCAAAGCTCGTAATTGATTGGAGTTTCTTTCATAAAGCGGAATACATGCACCGGTATTATCAATCTCAGCGACAAGAAAAGAAGGCTGGGAGCTTAATGTTTCAAATTTATCGAGTGCTTGTGTCATCGTCAAGCCTTGGTCCACCGGATTCACTACAGAACCGGAAAAACCGTTAATGTATAAGTAATTAATCCTTTGCAGACCGGTGTATTCAGTTCCCACTTGAACAATACCAACCTGAGTACCAAGTGTCTGTGAGGTCATAACTACATTCATACGCACAGGTGTTCCCATGATGACATCGGTTATCTCAGCATTGGGATATGAGGTTCGTACATTTTGAAGAAAATCCCTCATTTGTTGCGCTGTCATTCCAAAAGCTGACAAATCAAAGTGAGCATCAATATCTGCCAGACTGGTATCAGGCAGTGAAAACTGCTCAATCAACCATTCTGTTTGTGGACTGACCGGATAATCAGGTAGCTGGTAAGAGCCACCTACGAAAGGAAATTGCCTTTCCACTGGTCTTTGTTCAAATCCTTGAGCAAATAAAGTATCTGCTGATGCTGAACAATTGAATAAATACAATGCGATAACAATTATTAAATTTTTCATGATAGCTTCCTCTTATAAATCTCGAGCCAATCTAAGAACTCTGCCTGCGATAGATTGAACGGCATAAATATCAATCCCACCGCTTGAGTCATTTGACATTGTGATAACAACTTTAGGGTTTTCTCCCTGATTTTCCAGCATCCATGCATGTGTTAAAACTTGTAGTCCATTAACTCCCGAGGTTAATGACCCGCCTTTATACCAAACTCTATCCCAGTGATCTCTGACATCTGGTTGAGCAACTTGAGATCCGAGTGCCACATCAGTCATATAAAGGGAATCGGAACCTTGTGGCAAATCCCTCAAAAAGGAAAAAGTTTTGCAAATATCCATTGGTGAGGCTCTCCAACTGCCACTGACAAATATCGAATCGTTATTAAATGGATAGGTTGTCACCGGACCTAATGGCACAATTTCGTCTTCTAAGAATTGTTGCTGAAATGCTTCCGTTCCATTCACATAAGAGAGGGTTGTTGCTAACGGAAAGGAGAAAAACAAATGAAATTGTTCGTTAATGCTTAGTAATGGTGTTAAAGCATCAGGATTACTTAAGTTCAGCGAACTGATAACTAAATTGATTAAGTCTCTACCGACAGTTTCATGAAGCAAATCGGTGGCAGTATTATCACTAATCCCCAACATCAATGTGGCAATTTCAATTAATGGAAAATTTGTACCCAATGGTTCGCTGTTAATTGTTCCTCCCGGAGCCATTTCAGATGCAACCAAAGTGATGTTTTGAAAAATATCAATATCACCGAGAAGAAAAGCTTCAGCAGCGGCAGCTAATACCCAAATTTTGAATACGGATGCTGTCGCTCTCAGTTGACTTGAGTTTCTTTCGTATAGTGGCTGACAAGCACCATTGGAATCAATTTCGGCAACCAGAATAGATGACTGTGAACTCAATGTCTGAAACTTATCGAGTGCTTGATTCATCGTCAAGGTTTGATCAGCAGGATATTGAACGGAACCAAAGAATGTACTCACACCCAAAGAGTTTATTCTCTGTAAACCGGAATACTCTGCCTTAATGTTGGTAAAACCAAACTGAGTCATATTCAAAGGGTCAGCAATCAAAACCGTTGCCCTAACAGGAGTGACCATAATGACATCGGTAATTATTCCGTCTGGATAGTCATTTCTCACAGCTTGAATAAAATCCTTAACTTGCTGCGCAGTTAATCCCATTGTTGATAAATCAAAATGATTATTAATGTCCGCAAGGCTGGTATCACTCTCAGATAATTGTTGAATAAACCATTGAAGCTGTGTTGAAACAGGGTAATTCGGTAACTGATAAGAACCATCGACATAAGGAAATTGTCTGACCACTGGCTTGATTTCAAAGCCCTGTGAAAATAAGGTATCTGCCTGATTTTCAAGACTGACTAAGGCTAATAAAATAGCAATAATAAAATTTTTCATAATAATCTCCACAATTAATTGCAGTTCATATTAGAATTTGAATCCTGATAGTTCAGGACATCATCATGACATTGTCTGACATCTGATGAATTTATTTATATTTGTTCCGAATGTATCTAAAAAACTGCCATTATCTAACTTTATTGAAT
>JAGRJO010000191.1 GCA_020442725.1 Lysobacterales bacterium | reverse complement strand
GCAATTGTCCTTATTATCGCAACTTTGACCGCAATTTATTACAGTATTTATGCACCGGACGAAACCATGTTGATTGTTTTATCCGTTCTTGTGGCAACCTGCCCTTGCGCATTGTCTTTGGCAACTCCGGTGGCTTTGACGGCAGCGAGTGTGAAACTGATGAAACAAGGAATACTCAGTCGAAATCTGGATGCAATTACAAAAATTTCAAAAATTAAGAATTGGTTCTTCGATAAAACAGGAACGCTCACAGAACCAACAATGTCATTGGTTAAAGTCCATAATTTCAGTGATAAATCGGACACTGAAATTTTAGAATTGACAGCAGCTCTGGAGCATGAAAGTTCACATCCGATTGCTTCAGCATTTAATGATTATTACAATCCTAAAATCCAAGTTGCTGATTTTGAAAACAAATCAGGACAAGGTGTAATAGCGAAAATTGATGGAATTCAATATAAAGCCGGTAATAAAGAGTGGTGTGGTAAAAACAATCATCAAATCCTCACACAGAACACCCTTGTTTATTTGTATGAAAATGATCAACCAATAGCTGCTTTTGAATTAGATAATCAGCTACGTCATGATAGCAAAAATCAAATCAAATATCTGCAAAGCAGAGGTTATCAACTGGCAATTGTCAGCGGTGATAAGCAAGAATCGGTTGCAAAAACAGCGTCTAATTTAGATATTTCTCAGTTTTATGCAGAGCAAACACCGGAACAAAAAATAAATCTCATTCACGCCTGTCAACAGCAATCTCAATCCACAGTTATGGTTGGCGATGGTATCAATGATGCCCCTGTTCTGGCGAAAGCGGATGTTTCGATTAGTTTTAATCAGGGAACTCAGCTCGCCAGAGCAGCATCAGATATGATTATTATGGGAAGCTCTTTATCAAGCATCAAATCGCTGATTTTGACAGGAAATAAAACTAATAAAATTATTCACCAAAATATTATTTGGGCTTTATTTTATAATCTCAGTGTCACACCTCTGGCAATTATGGGTTATCTCGCACCATGGATGGCAGCGATAGGTATGTCAATCAGTTCCTTGGTTGTGGCTCTAAATGCCAAAAGACTCTTGCTTGGATCAAAATAGGTTTGTATTAAAACAGGCAATATTTTTTTCGCTTCGCCTTGAAAAGCCTGTAAAAAACCATATATGACTGACGTTCTATAATTTATTTTAAAATAAAACCTTAGTTTAGGAGAAAAAAATGAAAATTCGTCCTTTACACGACCGTGTAATTGTTAAACGTATGGCTGAAGAAACCAAATCAGCCGGTGGAATTATCATTCCTGATGCTGCTAAAGAAAAACCTTCAAGAGGTGAAATCGTAGCCGTTGGTAATGGTAAGGTTCTTGAAAATGGTGATGTTCGTGCTTTGCAAGTTAAAGTTGGCGATCATGTATTATTTGGAAAATATTCCGGTACCGAATTCAAAGCAGACGGTGAGGAATTTTTATACATGAACGAAAGCGACATCATTGGTGTAATTGAATAAATCCACAAAAGATAAAGAGAAGTATAATGGCAAAAGAAGTATTATTTTCAGAAGACGCCCGTGCGAAAATGGCTCGTGGCGTGAATGTATTAGCAAACGCAGTTAAAGTTACATTAGGACCTAAAGGCAGAAACGTTGTTTTGGATAAAAGTTTTGGTGCTCCAACAATCACCAAAGACGGTGTATCTGTTGCAAAAGAAATCGAATTGGAAGATAAATTCGAAAACATGGGTGCACAAATGGTCAAGGAAGTGGCATCACAAACTAATGATGCTGCCGGTGACGGTACAACGACTGCAACAATTTTAGCTCAAGCATTTGTACGTGAAGGCTTAAAAGCCGTTGCAGCAGGTATGAACCCAATGGATTTGAAACGTGGGATTGACAAAGCCGTTGCTACTGCTGTTTCAGCACTTAAAGATTTGTCAGTTCCTTGTACTGACAGCAATGCTATTGCACAGGTTGGTACCATTTCAGCAAACTCTGATGAAAGCGTTGGAAAAATCATTGCCGAAGCTATGGATAAAGTGGGCAAAGAAGGCGTGATTACTGTTGAAGAAGGTTCAGGACTTTCCAATGAACTGGACGTCGTTGAAGGTATGCAATTTGACAGAGGTTATTTGTCTCCGTATTTTGTGACTAACCAAGACACAATGACAGCCGAACTGGATGCACCTTATATTTTGTTGCATGACAAGAAAATTTCTAACATTCGTGAATTGTTACCAACATTGGAAGCAGTTGCTAAAGCCAGCAAACCATTGTTGATTGTTGCTGAAGACATCGACGGTGAAGCATTGGCAACTTTGGTTGTAAATAATTTGCGTGGAATCGTTAAAGTTTCAGCGGTTAAAGCTCCTGGTTTTGGTGACAGACGTAAAGCGATGTTGGAAGATATTGCTGTTTTAACTGGTGGTACAGTTATTTCTGAAGAAGTTGGTTTATCTTTGGATAAAGTGACAATCGAAGATTTGGGAACAGCAAAACGAGTTCAAATCAGCAAAGAAAACACAACAATCATTGACGGTGCCGGTGATGTTTCATCCATCGAAGCCAGAGTGAATCAAATTCGTAAACAAATTGATGAAGCGACTTCCGATTACGATAAAGAAAAATTGCAAGAACGTGTTGCTAAACTAGCAGGTGGTGTTGCAGTGATTAAAGTCGGTGCAGCTTCTGAAATTGAAATGAAAGAGAAGAAAGACCGTGTTGAAGATGCTTTACACTCAACTCGTGCTGCTGTAGAAGAAGGTGTTGTTCCCGGTGGTGGAGTGGCATTGATTCGTGCATTATCAGCAATTGCTGACCTTAAAGGTGATAATGAAGACCAAAATGTTGGTATTGCGATTGCCAAACGTACAATGGAAGAGCCATTACGCCAAATCGTCAACAACTGTGGTGAAGAAGCCTCAGTGGTAGTGAATAATGTTAAAAATGGTGAAGGTAACTACGGTTACAATGCAGCAAAAGGCGAATACGTAGACATGATTAAAGCAGGTATCCTCGACCCTGCTAAAGTGACACGTACAGCATTACAAAATGCCGCATCCGTTGCTGGTTTGATGATTACCACAGAATGTATGGTTGCTGATGCTCCTGCCAAAGATTCCGGTGCTCCAGATATGGGCGGAATGGGTGGAATGGGAGGAATGGGCGGAATGCCAGGCATGATGTAAATCTTTGATTTATCATCTTCATTAATTCATTATCTCTGCGTTTGGAAGTGGTCATTTATAGATTATAAACTCCCACTTCCAGCCTTGATCTAAAGAATTACTGAAGCGATAAATGCAAAGATTGGGAATGTACTCCAGTCACAAACTCGTCATTCCCGCGAAGGCGGGAATCTCATAAGAGAAAGTTAAAAGCCCTAATTGAATATTGGGGCTTTTTGTTATTTGCTTTATTATTTACAACTTTCCTTAGCCTGGTTATAAGACGCATTCAGTCGGGAGGAGTTTTTTGACATTTCATCGTCAGCTAAACGCATTTGATTGATTTCTCCGACGCCAACTTCTCCGCTATCTGTCATAGTTTTTACAACACAATTTGCTTGTACTCTGTCCATTTTGGAGTTGTGTTTCATTATTTTTGTTGCGGCGGCATCAAAAAATTTATTGCCTGTTAATTCGTTGTTCTCAGTTTTTGCAGTATCTTGCAGGTTGTTAGAGGATCTATCTTCCGAACATGATGCTGTGATAAAAATTAACGCAAGAAGCATAGCTATAGATTTGATTTTTAATATTATAAATTCTCCATTTATTGTGTGTAATCGATATTACAGTAGAGTTAGAGAATTGTCAGTTGTTTATTTCAAAATCCGATAAACGGGATATAGCATATGGGTTTTTTCGTAGTGTTCGCTGTGTTTGTGTAACCAATCGAGTTGGGCGTACCAGTTATCCGAGAACTTTTTGTCGGTTTTTTGCTTTTCCCTGAATTCTTTGGCAAGTTCGGGATTGTCTTTTA
>JAGRJO010000190.1 GCA_020442725.1 Lysobacterales bacterium | reverse complement strand
ATCATCAAAATTTATGGTTTCATTTATCGGGTCGTTTGTTAAATGTTTGGATAAATTGCCGGTTTCTTGCTCCAGTGACTCCAAATCTTGCTTGGAATCTTCGATAATACTTTCAACGGATGACATTTCAATTCGAGTAATTAAAGGTTTGAATTTGTTAATTTGGTGATTAAAAAGAGGTTGTTCAATATCATGCCAGTTGGCAAAACGGATATTTAAAAATTCCTCAGCTTTTTCGGCAGTATCCGGAACCACCGCAGAAAGCCACGACATGAGGACACGGAACAGATTGATACCATCAGAGCAAACTTTATGAACCAGTTCCAAGTTGTTTTCATCCTTAATTGCTTGCCACGGAGCCATATCTGAAATGTATTGATTGGCAGAATCCGCTAACGACATGATTATCTTGATAGCCTTGGAATACTTTCTGTCTTTGAATAATTGTAATATTTCTTCAGAACTTTCGATAAACTGTTGATAAAGTTCAGAATTATTCATCTCAGAAGAAAGAGTTGAATTAAACTTCTTGGTGACAAAACCCGCACAACGACTGGCGATATTAACAATTTTACCAACCAAATCAGAATTAACTTTTGCTACAAAATCTTCTAGATTAAGGTCAATATCTACGATATTTTCCGATAATTTTGAAGCGTAATAATATCTCAAATAATCCGGTTGCAAGTGTTTCAAATAGGTTGATGCGTTGATGAAAGTTCCGCGAGATTTAGACATTTTTTTGCCATTTACCGTGATAAAACCATGCACATAAACTGAATCCGGAACTTTGATTCCTGAGCCGTATAACATCGCCGGCCAGAATAAACTGTGAAAATAAAGAATATCTTTGCCGATAAAATG
The DNA here is from genome assembly GCA_020442725.1 of Lysobacterales bacterium. Taxonomy (GTDB): domain Bacteria; phylum Pseudomonadota; class Gammaproteobacteria; order Xanthomonadales; family Marinicellaceae; genus NORP309. The sequence continues at coordinate 3,140 of JAGRJO010000190.1, read as the reverse complement.
TACCATTTCCGTATTTGCGTCCGGAGCAATCCAGTCCTCAAAATCTTCATTGTGTTGTTCGCAGTAATATTTCAAGCTGCCTAAATAACCTACCGGCGCATCCAACCAGACATAGAAATATTTATCCTCTGTTTCTGGGATTTTAAAACCAAAATAGGGAGCATCACGAGAAATGTCCCAGGATTGTAAGCCCATTTCAAACCATTCCTGTAGTTTGTTGATGACTTGCTCTTGTAAAGCTCCTTGATTCATCCAATCTTTGAGCATATCCTCAAAATTTTGTAAATTGACGAAATAATGAAGCGATTCTTTAATGATTGGTGTTCCACCAGAAATTACTGAACGTGGATTTTTTAGCTCTATAGCATTGTATGTTGCCGCACAGTTTTCGCAATTATCACCGTACTGGTCTGCTGTTCCGCATTTTGGGCATTCACCTTTAACAAAACGATCTGCGAGAAACATATTTTTTTCGGTATCAAAAAGTTGTTCCACAACTTCAGTTTCAATGTGTCCATTGGCTTTCAGTCCATTATAGATACGATTGACCATTTCCTGATTTTCAGGAGAGTGAGTTGTATGGTAATGATCATAAGAAATATTGAAAGCATGCAGAATTTGCCAGTGTTCTTCGCGAGTTCCTGCAACAAACTCCTCGGGAGTAACTCCTTCTTTCTCCGCTCGCAACATAATCGGTGCACCATGAGCATCTTCCGCACATAAATAACGAACTTTACGACCGATTGAACGATGAATCCTCGCCCAAATATCCGACTGAGTGTGCTCCAGAATATGTCCCAAGTGCAAAGCTCCATTTGCATAAGGCAAAGCTGATGTAATAAAAAGTTTCTTTTCTTTTTGCATTAATAATTGTGATTTAAAATACCGAATTTGGTATTATCTCATTTATTGATTATTTTGTATATTTAATGACTTATAAAACAATAAAGCCAATCAATAATATCCTTTTCTATACCTTTTCAATCTTTATATTTATGATGATTAATTATCGTGGAGTAGTGGTTGATAAGTCACTAGGGAAGTTAACAGATTGTTTGGGTTGTTATAAATACTGGATTATCAGTGTTGATTCCAGAGTGGCAATATTTGCATTTATAATATTGTTTTTTGGCTTTTTTTCTAAAACTTATTTGATTAGATTTAGTTCAAGATTAGTTTTTGTTATTTATCTTATTTATAGCTTGATTGATATTTATCTTTATAAATTTTTGAATCAAAGATTAATGTTTTCAGATATTTGGATTTACTTCAATTTTGATTTAATTGTTGAAATATTGAATAAAAACAATAAGTTAGCATCGGTCTTAATTCTGTTAATCAGTTCCCTCAGCATTTTCCTTTTCGTGTTTAAACATCAACCACTCACTTTTAAAAATAAAGATAAAGTTTTTTCTGGAATGATCTTTCTCACTCTTTTGGGGATGATTTTTTTTGTAAAAAGAATAGACTATATAAATGATGTGACAATAAGAAATATTGTTGATATAAATCTGAAGACATCTTCAGCTGTTAATTACAGTTTAAAAATTGAGAATGAGTCGCTAAAGAAAAATAACAAATTCAATGCGCTCACATGTTCCCAAAACAACAATGTTTCTCGACCAAATATTATTTTGGTTGTTTGGGAATCTCTATCAATGTATCAAAGTAAATTATTTTCAGGATTGAATGATTGGACGCCAAATTTAGATCACTTAGCGCAAGAAAACAGATATTATACCAATTTCTTTGCCAACAATTTTACCAGTCTGGAAGGGCGCTTGGCGTTGTTGACTGGTGAGAAAACATTCAGAGATATTGCAGCAATGACAGTTGACAGGGGGCGAGTGGGTTATTGGAATCTGGAAAGAAACGTTCCAATAATATTTAACGATAATGAATATCATACCGCATTTCTTGATGGAGCCAGTTTGAAATTTACTAATACCGGTGAGTTTATGAGAAATTTAGGGTTTGATTATGTGGAAGGTCAATCATACAAAGGCTATAAAGGTTTCCCCAGATTTGGATTCAGGTCTGTTGCTGACAATGTTTTGTTTAATCGGGTCATTGATTATATAAAAACACTAGATAAAAATTACTTTATTACAGTAATTACTGTTTCAACTCATGCTCCATATATTGACCCAGTAACACGAGAGAAATCAATTGAAAAAACAACAAGATTTGCAGATAAAAGTTTATACGAATTTTATTTAAAACTAGAACAAGAAAATTTTTTTGAAGATGGTATTTTAGTCATTACAAGCGATCATAGAAGTATGACACCAGTTTCAAAACAAGAATTGGAGAAATTTGGCAGAGAAGCTGTATCAAGAATTCCTTTAGTTGTAGTTGACAGAAAAGCAATTTCGAATCAGATAAGTGAGCAATACCTGCAACAGTCTGATTTTTTAAACTCTTTTGAATATTTAATTTCAGAGCAACATTGTATGAGAAACGGTGAAGGAAATATATTTTCAACTCCGGCAAAGTCTTCTGAATGTATTTACCATAGCAGGGGGGATTTTAGAGATGAAATTGATGTTTACTGTGATGATGGAAAAGAGTCAGCAGTCATTAAATTAGATGGTGATAATACAAAAAAAATTTCAGGAAAATTAAAAAATGAAAGCGAAATTATTGATTACATTAATGCTTCGAGAATTTCTGCTAAAAAAAGACATGAAGAATATCTCAGAATGCTGTCAAAATAATTGAATTCTTTTTCTCTATCAATTCAAATACAGTCAATAGCAAATCAACTTAAGAAATATGTTAACTCAGCAACAATTCGAAAATTTCAGACAGCAAGGTTACAACAGGGTTCCTGTTTATAAATGTGTTTCAGCTGATTTGGACACACCATTAAGCGCATGGCTTAAGCTTGCAAACGGACGCAATACATTTTTATTGGAATCTGTGGTGGGTGGATCTCGCTGGGGGCGATATTCTATCATCGGATTATCAGCTGATACTAACTATATTGCCAGAGGAGATGAAATTACCAAATATGTTCTGGGTGAAATTGAAGAATCTTATACTTGTGAAAATGTACTTGACGAACTTAGAGCAATTAAACAGGAGTATAAAGTCCCAAAGATTGATGAGCTTCCTGCATTTAATGGTGGATTGGTTGG
>JAGRJO010000018.1:11674-19344 GCA_020442725.1 Lysobacterales bacterium | reverse complement strand
AAGAAGGTTTGGCTCAAGTTTCAGATAGTGGCGAGTTAGAGCAGATTATCAAAACATTGGTTGAAAACAACCCATCGCAATTTGATGAATATAAGCAAGGCAATATGAAGATGTTTAATTTCTTTGTCGGCCAGGTAATGAAACAAACAAAAGGCAGAGCGAACCCGGCTCAAGTTAAATCAATTTTGGAAAATTTTTAAGAGAAAAGTATGAGTAAAGCACTAATTTGTGGCTCTTTGGCCTATGACACTATTATGGTTTTTGAAGATCAGTTTGTTAACCACATTCTTCCGAATCAAATCCACAAATTAAATGTATCGTTTTTTGTGCCTAGCATGCGCCGTGAGTTTGGTGGGGTTGCAGGAAATATAGCCTATAACCTCAAACTTTTGGGTGGAAATCCTGTACCAATGGGAACAGTCGGACAGGATTTTGTTCCTTACCAACAGTATCTTGAAGAATTAGGAATTTCACTGGATGGTATTATGGTCAAAGATAAAATGTTCACTCCGCAGGCATTCATCACAACCGATCAGGATAACAATCAAATTACGGCTTTCCATCCCGGAGCAATGAGCCTTTCACATGAGTGTAAAGTTTCAGATCACAAGAATGTTAGTATCGGTATTGTTGGACCTGATGGTAGAGATGGAATGATTACACATGCTCAAGGGTTTGTTAATAACGGCATTCCTTTTATATTCGATCCCGGTCAGGCTATGCCATTGTTTGATGGGAATGATTTAAAACAATTTATCGATCAGGCAACCTGGATGGCTGTGAATGATTATGAGTATGAACTGGTTTGCGAACGAACAGGCTGGGAAGCGAAAGAAATAGCATCTCATTTGAAAGCACTGATTGTCACTCGTGGTGAAAAAGGCTCGGAAATTTATACAGATGATACTGTTTATCATATTCCTGTAGTCACTGCTGAAAGGATTGTTGATCCAACGGGTTGTGGTGATGCTTATCGTGCCGGTTTGTTGTATGGAATTATGAATGACCTTGATATGCAAACCACAGGACGGATTGCCTCTTTACTCGGAAGCATCAAGATTGCTCATGCCGGAACTCAGAATCACTCTTTTACTAAAGATGAGTTTATTGATTTATTTGAAAAAGAATTCGGCTATCGCTTTTAAAAATGCTTGTAAAATTTGAATTAATTGCTGAAAGCGTTTTTTAGTTGTAATTACTCCCGCTTTTTGAAAAAATATTAGCAGTTTAAAAGTTTAGGTTGTAGTTGAATCAGCTGCACCGGGAAAAATATTATGATTGACGCAGATGGTTATCGACCCAATGTGGGTATAATCCTGCTCGGTGATAATGGTAGAGTTTTTTTTGCAAAGAGATATCAAGATAACGGTTGGCAATTCCCGCAAGGAGGGATTAATTCCGATGAAACCAACGAAGAAGCAATGTATCGTGAATTGTATGAGGAAATTGGTCTTGAACCTCATCATGTAGAACTGCTGGGTTCAACACCGGGTTGGTTACGTTACAAACTGCCGAGAAAATATCAGAGAAAACAGTCAAAACCATTATGCATCGGACAGAAACAGGTCTGGTTTTTGCTAAAGTTTCTTGGAACTGAAGCCCACCTGACTTTGGATCACACCGAAAGCCCTGAATTCAGCGAATGGAAGTGGGTGCACTTTTGGTATCCTGTGAAAAAGGTTGTTAAGTTTAAAAAAGGGGTCTATATTCAGGCTTTGAAACACCTTGAGCCTTTGATGAAGTCCAGTTAAAAATTTTTATGTTATCAAGTTACCAAGAATGTTGGTTACTTCATTCTTGGTAATGTGACGCCTTGCTGACCTTGATATTTACCGTTTTTGTCTTTGTAAGAAACAGCACACTCTTCATCAGATTCAAAGAATAAAAATTGAGCAACACCCTCATTGGCATAGATTTTTGCCGGTAATGGTGTAGTGTTTGAAAATTCCAGTGTCACATGACCTTCCCATTCCGGTTCCAGCGGCGTGACATTGACAATGATTCCGCAACGAGCGTATGTTGATTTTCCTAAACATACAGTTAATACATTTCTCGGAATTTTGATGTATTCCACCGTTCGTGCCAGACAGAATGAGTTGGGTGGAATAATACAGACATCCGACTTCACATCAACAAAATTATTGGTATCGAAATTCTTTGGGTCAACAATTGTTGAGTTGATATTGGTGAAAATTTTAAATTCATCAGCACATCGAACGTCGTAACCATAGCTGGATGTTCCGTATGATATTTTTTTATTTTGCGAATCCGCTGTGATTTGGTTTTCCTCAAATGGTGAAATCATTCCGTGTTCCAACGCCATTTTACGTATCCATTTATCTGATTTGATGCTCATAGTAAAATCCTGTTAAATACTGTGTAATTTCAATTCGGGTGTGGACCTGTTTAAATTAACCGGAAAAGAGGCTAATATTTGTGCGACTTTCATGGCTATTTTCAAACCGGTTTGAGAAACTTCAGAGTCATTTCCCCATACTTTTTCAGGCTTTCCATTATCCATTTGTTCACGAATACTTATGTTTAAAGGAAGTTTACCCAGAAGCTGAGTAGAAAACTTTTCTTGCATGCGCTGTCCCGCACCTTTACCAAAAATTTCAAACTCGTGATTGCAGTTCGGACAATGAAACAAACTCATATTTTCAATTACTCCTAATACTGGCAACTCGACTTTTTTAAACATATTAAAAGCCTTTTGTGCATCAATCAATGAAATATCCTGAGGTGTAGTCACTATTACTGTGGCAGTTACCGGAATTTTTTGCACCATTGTTAGCTGAATATCGCCGGTTCCGGGTGGTAAATCAATCAGCAAATAGTCAATATCGCCCCAACGAGTTTCTTCCACCATTTGCATCAATGCACGAGTAATCATCGAGCCCCGCCAGATTGCCGGAGACTCTTCGTCAATCATGTAACCCAAAGACATGCTTCGGATTCCATTGGCATTTACAGGAATGAAACTTTTATTATCCGGTGAACCCGGTTTGCCGTAATCTCCCAGCATTCTGGGCATACTAGGACCGTAAATATCAGCATCCAGAATTGCCACTTTGGCTCCAAGTTTTTGCAGCGATTTGGCCAACATGACTGTGACGGTGGATTTGCCGACACCACCTTTTCCCGAAGCAACTGCAATAATATTTTTAATTCCATCAATAGGCTCAATCCCTTGCTTGGTTTTGTGAGGTGCGATTTTTGACGAAATTTTTAAATTCTGGATTTCACAACCTTGCAACGAGCTTGATATTTGTTGCTCGAATCCTTCAAAGGGAAATCTGAAACTGAGTTCGGAATCATTTAACTCAAACTGAGAATGATAGTTTAATTGAGTTAGTGGATTGATACACTTATCAATACAATTGGTTTGATTATTCATTATTTAATACTTTGTTTAATAAATTCTTTGTGGATGGATCCATTTCCATAGTTGGCGACGTGCCATTTTCAATTTGATTAACTATTTCACAAGCCAGTTTTTTTCCTAATTCAACACCCGGCTGATCAAAACAATTGATATTCCAGATGACTGCCTGAGTATAAACCATGTGTTCGTAAACAGCCAATAACTGTCCCAGTGTAAATGGCGTCAGCTTTTTCATTAAGATGACGGTGCTTGGACGATTCCCGGGGCAACTATTTGAGTTTTTCTCAGAACGATTACCTCTTAATAGTGCGGCAGATTGTGCCAGCATATTTGCTAATAAAAAGGTTTGATTGCGATCGCCTTTTTCCATAACACCAATAAAATCAATCGGCAAGCTGTCTTTACCTTGATGAAACGCCTGGAAAAAAGCATGCTGTGAAAGCTGTCCATGTTCACCAAAAATAAATGGTGAAGTCGAATAATCGACAATATCGCCGTTATTGTCAACCATTTTTCCGTTGCTTTCCATCATCAATTGCTGCATCCATGCTGAGATGTTGCTCAGTCTGGAGTCATAAGGAATGACTGCATAAGCAGGCAAGTTTACAAAATTTCTGTACCAGATTGACATTAATGCCATGATGACGGGTATATTCTCATGAAACGGAGTGTTTTGAAAATGATTGTCTGTATGTTCTGCACCGGCAAGAAAATTATTAAAATTGCTTTTCCCTATTGCCATTAGCAAAGGGAATCCAATTGACGACCAAACAGAAAAACGACCACCTATGCTGTTATCAAAAGGCATGATGTGGGATTCCGGTACGCCCAATTCTTTTGCTTTTTCAATATTGGTTGTAGCAATCACCAAAGACTGTTTTATTTTGTCAGGTTGGTAATCTTCATACGAATTCAGTAGTTTGATGATGGATTTAGTGTTTTTTTTGGTCTCAATAGTCCCTAAACTTTTTGAACTGATACAAAACAGAGTTTCCGCGATATTAATATTTTGCAGAATAGACTGTAAATTTGATGTGTCAACACTTGCAAAATAATAAACTTTAATATCATTTTTGGTTTGCTGGTTACTTAAGGCATCTATTGCCAATCGCGGTCCCAGATAAGAACCTCCGATGCCGATATTGACGACATTTTTTATTTTCTTACCAAAACCGCTGAGCCATTCGCCACTGAGATATTTATCGGCAATATTAAACATGATCTCACGATGGTTTTTAAAATCATTCGGAGATTCAGTTTTTCGGGTAATAACATGTGATGCTGGTTTGTTTTCAGATTGATTAACAATGTCTCCGGCAAACAAGGAGTTGATTTTTTCCTTAAGAAGAGCTGAGGTCGCCAGATTTTTTAGTTCGTCAAGGATTTGAGTGGTTAGCCAGTTCTTGGAGAAATCAAAGTATAACTCATCAAAAGCAAAGCTGAATTGCTTCGTTCTCTCTGGGTTACTTGCAAATAGTTCTTGCAAATCTCTGAAAGAAGAATCTTTGCCTAACTTTTCCAGATTTTTCCATTGTTTGGTGAATTTTGGGTTCATGCCACTTGTAAGGAATAATAGCTTCGGTATTTTATGAAATCAGCGTTTATATTACCAGCAAAAAAAAACCCATCTGCTCCGAGATGGGTTTGAATAAGCTATATTTGTTTAGTACCTAATATGTTTTAGTTGCCCTGCATAGGTTTTGTAGATGGAGAATGAAAGAACCTTCTTCAAAACTTGAGTCTATATTAACAGCCGATTTGTTTTTTTGCAACTACTGGGTCACTGTAATGGCAAAAATGTAGCAAAAATAATACGAAAATTAAAAATGTTGCATATTTACAACTTTTTAATCTCAAGTTCGCTATTTTTGAGGACATCATCACATATAAAATCGCTTAGATTTCCTTTATTTGGAATATTTAGTTGTGGATTGAGCTCATAAAGTGGAATCAAAACAAATTTTCGTTCCGTGATATAGGGATGTGGAATAGAAAGATGTGGTTTTTCTACAACACTATCGCCATAAAGCAAGATATCGATATCAATAATACGAGGTCCCCATTTCTCTTTTCTGACTCTTCCCATGCCACTCTCAACTTTTAGAAGTTTTTCTAGCAGTTTCTCGGGGCTGAGCTTGGTTTTGATTTTGATAACAGAGTTAATAAAATCATTTTGATTCGTATTTCCCCATGCCTTCGATTGATATAGGCTTGATTCCTCAATGACCTTAGTGTGTTTAATCTGGTGAATTTTGGTGATAGCAAGTTTAACATTGGAAATTGAGTCTCCGATATTGCTGCCCAAGCCAAGATATCCGATTATCTTTTTTTTTGTCTTCTTTTTGGTAATATCAGTTCTCTTTGCTTGGTTTTTGATAATGTTTGAATGTGAGTCCACCAGTCACAAAGTTTCTGGATATGTTTACTTTCTCCTTTGCGCAGTAATAAAAAGTCATAAGCGGCGCGGAAACGAGGGTTTTCCAAGGTCGCAAATACTTTCTTCCCTCTGATGACATCAAATCGCAATTGCAGCATCCATATATTACGAATACCGATTTGGATGATTTTTGGAATTGTAATTTTATGACGACACATTTCAAAGATTTCGTTGGTTGCTATCGTATATTTTTCATAATTCGACTTTTTCTGAATGTGTTCGGCTTTAAGCTCAAGCAAAGGCCAGAGAAAACAGGCAAAAAGAAAAATAGGTGTTACGCTTTTGCCATGTTTGATTCTCGCATCGGTACTTTTCAGGGCATTTTGAATGAACTGCATATTGCTATCGTTGTATGTGATAGCATCACTCGCATGAGGGAAAATATACGGAAAAATCTTAAATTGATTGAGTAAACGATATGCATCAACTGCGTTTCCACAATGAAATAGTTTTACCAATTCGTCAAAAAGCCGAATTAAAGAGACATTACTGATGGTTTTGTATTCTTTAAGAAAAGCCTGTTGCATTTCCTCGGTCATTTGTAAACCAAGTTTTGCCTGAAAGCGAATGGCTCGAATCAGTCTCACTGGATCTTCTATAATCCGGATGCTGTCATTATCGCCAATAAAACGAAGTTTCGATTTTTGAATGTCCTCAACTCCACCGCAATAGTCGAGAATATTACCGTTTTCGATGTCAAAATATAAAGCATTACAACTGAAATCACGGCGTGTTGCATCTTCCTCAATATTGCCATAAACATTATCACTAATGATATGACCCTTAACAGCTTTGTGTTTGACATTCTCGGCTTTGCCACGATAAGTCGCTACCTCAAATAATTCACGATTGTGATAAACGTGGGCCAGTTTGAAGCGCCTGCCAATGATTCGGCAATCTTTCTTAAAAACATGTTTTATTTGCTCAGGAGTGGCATTGGTCACAATATCAAAGTCTTTGGGATGCATTCCCAATAATAAATCACGAACGGCTCCGCCGACAATATAAGCCTCAAATCCTTCATCCAGTAATTGGGTAATAATCACTCGTGCAGAGGGAGATATTTCCTCGACGCTGATTCCATGCTGAGCAATATTGTAGGTTTGAAGTTTGATTTTTGTCACTATTTGTTTAAACTCTGAACTTGAAATACTTTACCATTTGCTAATATAAGGCGATAATACTGCGTTGTATTGATTTAACTGTTGAAATTGCACTTTTAAAGGATGCAAGTTTAACATTTTTGTTAAAAATTTGGAGAAATAAATGACTTTTGTTGTAACTGAAGCATGTATTAAATGTAAATATACGGACTGTGTAGAAGTGTGCCCGGTGGACTGTTTTCATGAAGGCCCTAATTTTTTGGTTATTGACCCTGAAGAGTGTATTGATTGTACATTATGCGAGCCTGAATGCCCGATTGAAGCAATTTATCCGGAAGACGACTTACCTGAAGGTCAGGAACACTTTTTGGAACTCAATGCCGAGTTATCTGAAAAATGGCCTGTAATTACCCACATGAAAGATGCACCGGAAGATGCTGATGAGTGGGCAGAGGTTCTGGATAAACTTCATTTATTGGAAAAATAATATCAAACTGAGCTGAGAATCTCGTCGCTGATTTTCTCGGCTATCATAATTGTTGGTGCGTTGGTATTTCCCGAAACTAAAGTTGGCATTATTGACGCATCGACCACACGCAAATTTTCGATTCCATGAACCCTGAGTTTGCCATCAACGACTGATAATTCATCGTTGCCCATTTTGCAGGTTCCAACCGGATGATAAATTGTTTCAGCTTTATTGCGGATGAACTCTTCGATTTGTTTTTCGGATTGAATGTCATCA
>JAGRJO010000018.1:9969-11577 GCA_020442725.1 Lysobacterales bacterium | reverse complement strand
TCTCAAAACCTTTTTTCATGTAATTCCAATCATTCGATTCCGTCAGATAATTGGCATAAATTTTAACCGGCTGATGAGGATTGTTAGAGGCCAGTTCCAGCTTTCCACGACTTTCCGGACGAAGATAACACATATGCAGCGTATAACCATTGCCTTTCATGCGGTTTCGACCATGGTCATCCAGAATTGCAGGAACAAAGTGAAATTGTAAATCCGGCCATTCTTCATTATTGAGGTCTGTCTTTAAGAAACCACCGGCTTCGGCTGCATTGGATGTTCCGGGACCGGACTTAAAGAGATAATATTGCATCCCGGCTTTAATTTCGCACAGCGTATCATAAGTGATTTTTTGGTTGCATGATTGCACCAGACAAACATCAAGGTGATCTTGTAAATTCATACCAACTCCTTGAAGATCATGCTGGGTTTTAATGTTGTGTTTGGATAAATCCTGAGTACGTCCAATACCCGAAAGCATTAACAACTGCGGAGAATTTAACGCACCGCCACTGAGAATCACCTCTTTTGAAGCAAAAACACTCTGCGTCTTGCCTGATCTGATCACTTCGACACCTTTGGCTGTGTTTTTCTCCAAAAGAACTTTTTGGCAATAGGATTTCGTCCAAATTGTTAAATTATCCCGACTTTTGACTGGCGATAAATAGGCTTGAGCGGAAGAATTTCTGCTGCCGTTATTTTGCGTAACTTGATAAAAACCAAAACCTCTTTGTTTGCTGCCATTAAAATCATCTGTGATATTGTAACCACTTTCTTCACAGGCTTGTAAGAAAACATCGGATAGAGGATTGTGATATTTCAGGTCGGAGACATTCAGATAACCGGAATTACCATGATATTCATTGATGATGCGATGATTGTTCTCGCTTTTTTTGAAATAGGGTAGAACATCCTTGAATGACCAGCCGTGATTTCCTGAAGATTCCCACAAGTCATAATCTTTTTTATGCCCGCGACAATAACACATGGCATTAATCGAACTGGAGCCACCCAATACTTTTCCGCGTGGCCAGTACAATTTGCGGTTATTGAGTTGAGCTTCCGGTTCTGTGTAATAGCCCCAATTTAAAGAGTTGATGTTAACCAGCTTGGAAATTCCGGCGGGCATGTGAATGTATGGATGCCAGTCTTTGCTGCCTGCCTCAATAAGCAGAACTTTGCAATCGGGATTCTCTGATAATCTGTTTGCCATGACACAACCGGCAGACCCACCGCCGACAACGATATAATCAAATGTTAATTTTGTCATTCCACTAATCAATTCTATAAAGTGGATATTTTACAATAGTGTTGAGGATTAAAAGGGTTTTGGAATTATAAATTGTTAAAAAGCTGATAGTTATCAAATTGAATTTCGGCTTTGAGGGACAGGAATTGGCTCTTCATCGTGATTGGCAAAAATTTGTTTAGCAATTTTAATAAACTTAGACTCAGAATGATGAATCCCCAAGTTTTTCGCCATCAGATAGTGAGCACCAATGCTTTCAATTTCAAATTCTTTGCCAACAACTTTAAATCCGGCTTTTTTGTAGAATTTTGCGGCATTGGTTCGAGCGTTACACCAGATGACATCGGCTTTTTCATCAATGG
>JAGRJO010000018.1:6928-9872 GCA_020442725.1 Lysobacterales bacterium | reverse complement strand
TTTAAATCCGGCTTTTTTGTAGAATTTTGCGGCATTGGTTCGAGCGTTACACCAGATGACATCGGCTTTTTCATCAATGGCATGATTGATACAGGTTTGCAGAAGTTGCATACCAATGCCCTTGCCTTGAAATTCAGGCAGAACAGCCATTCCGCGAACTCTCCATGATTGCTTGAGGGCAAAATCAGGATGTTGTTCTTTATAAATTGATGCGGCACCAACTGTTTTAGATTCAATAAACGCAGCGAAGTGCTTGGTGTGTTTGAATACATCTTCGGGATAATAGCAGTTAGAAAGAGGTTGATTGGGTCTGAGAACCTGAGAACGGATGGCAATCAATGGCTCAAGAGGTGATTGTTCAATCACAGTTTCAGTCACTACTTGCCTCAGCGGTTGCATCGTGTGGATGAAGGCTTTCGTGGTGGTGAACTCTCAACCAGAAGCCATCGAGATCGTCTTGTTGTTGCAATGCATGTTTTATTCTTCTGGCAGCATCTTCGCAAAACAATAAGTTTTTGCCATTTAAACGAGCAAACTCCTGTTCGTCTTCACGTTTGACCGCAGCTTGAACAACGGTTTGCAGAGATTCTTCAACGATATCAATGTATTTTTGGAGCGGAATCTGCCGGCAATCATTTTTTAAAATGGTTCTGACATGGGCCGTTGATCTCTGAGCATGTGGTGTGGCATTGATTCCTTGTTCGCTGCCAATCCATGCCAATACTTCGTCAAAGTTTAAATCCTTAGGGGAAAAATTATTTTTAAAATTTTCCTGAATCAGTGTTCTGGCAAGAGCCGCCGAACAAGGACAAGTACTTGAATAGGTCACACTAAAGTCCAGTTCGATATGTTTGATTTCATCTTTTTCTCGAACTAATAGCAAACTCACAGGATAACTTCTCCATCCGGAATTATCACTAACAAGAGCTTTGCGACGAATCAAGGCATCAAAATCCACTTCAACCAGAGCGTTTTGACTCATTTCTGAATGAGATTGCAGGAACTGCTCGGTGAGTTGTGACAATGTTTGAAAATCAATAGACTGATGTGAGAAGACTTCATCACATGCCAGATAAAGTCTCGACATGTGAATTCCGCGTTTGCTTTCATCATCCAGGCTGACTTCTGCACGCACTCGTGCAACCGACGGAGGAATTTCTGTGTCTGCATTGATACAAATCGGCATTTCAATATCCGACATACCAACCCATTGCAATGTTCCGGCAACTTTGGCTTTGACATCGGCTGCAACATCAGGAAGTGTACAAATGTTTTGTCGCGTTTTATCTAACAATTTACTAATCCGCTATTAAAAAGTCTTTTGGCATCATTGCCAATTATAGAAGATATGGTCACAATATGATGCTTTAAAGCAAAGATTAAGATATTTTATTAAAAAACATAAAATTTTACATGTTAAAATAAAGATGTGACGAAGTTCACATTTTTGCCGGAACTTTGTTAAGCTAAGTTTCAAACTATTTGTTGTATTATGCACACTTGGAGTTGAAAACTATTTTAAAATCAACTGAATCACGATGGTTTAGTGGTGTTTTTAGGTGAAAGTCATGAAAAAATTTGGTCATTATGAGGTCACAGCCGAACTCGGAAGAGGTGGTATGGGTGTTGTTTATAAAGGATTTGAGCCATCTTTGAACAGAAAGGTTGCAATCAAATGTCTTGCAAAACATTTGCTTGATGATAAAGATCTTGTGGAACGCTTCACGCGTGAGGCAAAAGCAACAGCTGCATTGAATGATCCGAATGTGATTCAGATTTATTACATTGGCGAAGAAGAAGGGCAACCATTCTTTGCAATGGAATACATAGAAGGGCGCTCATTGGATGATTTGCTAAAAGGTGGAAACACACTTTCAGTCAGCCATGCCAAAAATATACTCAAACAAGCATGCAGTGGTTTGGAAGCTGCACATAAAATTGGTTTGGTTCATCGTGACATCAAACCGGCAAACATGATGATTACCAATGATGGAACACTAAAAATTGTTGATTTCGGAATTGCCAGAACACGCGAATACGGCGATAAACTCACGAATACAGGAGAATTTGTTGGTACGCCTGGATATTTATCACCGGAAGTTTGTATCGGTAAAGAGGTTGATGCCCGTTCTGATATTTTTTCACTCGGTATTGTATTTTATGAAATGCTTGCCGGAAAAGTTCCTTTTGAAAATGACAGCCCATTAGGTTTGATGCTTGAGGTGGTTCAATCAGAGATTCCTGATATTCGCACTTTGAACAATAAAGTTGACAAGAAAACATCATATATATTGAATAAAATGATTGCTAAATCTCCTGACGAACGCTACCAAAGTTGTTCCGATATTATCAGAGATTTGGGTAATACAATTGATAATCAGGATATCAAAGCCATTCAGAGTGAGTCCAAAGTCGTCAAACATACAGTAACCAAGAAAAAGATTTCTGAGCAAATTACTTTACCGGGCGTGGCAACAGTTACCAGCAATCAATTGGTAACAACGCAACAAAAACAACCAGGCTCATCAAAATTATGGTTGATTGCAGCGACATTATTTGCAGTTGTAGCCGCTGCCGGCTTTGGATATTACAAAGGGTATTTTCCGATTCCGGGAGCAAAAGATGACAGCAATCAGCCCATGATGACTTTAGCTGATGATAACCTTATGAAAGCAGGGCTGACTTCAGGTAGTCAGGATATGAAGCAAACTGGTGATGATTCTCTAGCAGGAATAGTTACAGATGAAGAAAATTTTTTAGCTGATACCGATGATATTGCCAATGATGACTCATTCGATGAAACAGAAGTCATTAATGAAACAGATAATAATGTGATTGCTGATGTGGACTCAGGAGTTGTTACAGAGCAAATGTTAACAGCAGACAATATTGATTCGGATCAAACTCAAGCAACCATGAACACAAGTGTAAGTGAACTAGCTGT
>JAGRJO010000018.1:1943-6829 GCA_020442725.1 Lysobacterales bacterium | reverse complement strand
GCAAATGTTAACAGCAGACAATATTGATTCGGATCAAACTCAAGCAACCATGAACACAAGTGTAAGTGAACTAGCTGTTGAAAATGGTTCAGGACTGGTGGCTAAAGCGAGCGATAATTTGGTGGCATCCTATGATAAATCTCAAAGCCAATCTGTTGCAGAATCCAAGTTAAACTCAGCTCCTGTGAATACACAAGAAAAGTTCATACAAACATATAAACCGCAACCGGTAAAACTGGATAAAGGAGTTGTTGTGATTGCATTCGGCGACCCGGCGATAGCGAACCCGATTGAAAAGATTGTTGAAACGGAGTTAAAACAGCAAAATATCAAAGTCATGAATGAGCTGTTTATCCCAGGCATGAAACAAGTCATGAATAACGGAATGGATTTTGCAGCCATGAAGTCTTTGATTGAGAAAAACGGAGGGCAGGCAATGATTATAGCTAATGTGAATTATATCGGCTCGCAGGAATTGCTTTATGCCGGTCGCAGCAGTGAGTTAATCAATGCTCAGATTGATGTTGACACCTATGATATTCAAACAGGTGATAGTATTGGGACAGGGTTTGGCTCCAATATCAGTTATACATCGTTGAATGCCACCGAACAGGCGTCGGATGCGATTCAGCCTTATTTGCATCAATTAAGTTCAGAGCTTAAGGACAAAATTTAAAAAGCAAGCCTGTCATAAGCCCAGTATAAACCGGTCAGGCTTATAATAAGTGAGAGAGGCACGATAATGATATTTCGATACCATTGTTTGTGCCTGAACCAAAGCGATAAGCCGAAGAAACAAATAGCGATAATTGTTAGTTGCCCCAACTCAACACCAATATTAAAAAATATTAAGGCTGTAGCAAAGGCATTCTCCGGCATTCCAAAATCGGCCAACATACTGGCAAAGCCCATTCCGTGAAGTAAGCCGAAGGCGAAAACGATGACCAGTCTCCACGGTTTTATCTCTTTGAAAAAAATATTTTCAATCCCAACGTAAGCAATAGAAAGCGCGATCAGAGGTTCAACTATGTTTGCGGGCAAGGTAAACACGCCTAGCATTGCTAAGCTGAGAGTAATGGAATGAGCCAGAGTAAACATTGTTACTTGCCACAATAATGGTTTGAGTCTGATACTGAGAAGAAAAATTCCGATAATAAACAAAATATGATCAAAACCTTTGGGGAGAATATGCTCAAAACCGGCAACCGTATAGGTTTTAATTGTTTGAGATATTGGTGGTTCATGAAAAACTTCTGTGAGTGAAAAAGCCTGACTCCATTGATCTTTTCTCAACCATTGCCAATTCGACCAGTGCCACTTTTCGTTTTCCTCATCCACTTGTCGAACACGAACCGCATTGTCCGCAAATGCAGCCGGATAATACCAACTCAATTGTTTAATATTCCGAGGAATTTCACCTTCTAAGACAATCAAACTGATTCTTGGAACTTTGGTATAACCGGGTTCCGGAATTTCAACTGATGAAATTTGCAGAGGAATTAGTTTGTTATCGAGTTTGAGTTTAACCTCTTTTAAAAACCTATCCTCAAAGCGTTTAAACTCATCAAGTAATATGGAAGGTTGCATTTCGCGCAATACATCATACTTTTCTGAGTTTGGGGATTCGGTAGTATTTTTATACTTAGAATTTATCCCGGTGAGCATAGCCTCAACACTGGCTCGTATTTCGATACGATAATATCCTTCGGTAAAAACACTGATTTCAACCAATGCCGGTTTTACAATATCTGCAAATCCAATTTGTGGGATCAAAAACAGTAAAAACAGTCGAACAATAGTTCTGTTCATGTTTTTTACTATTTACCTCTTTCGATAACTTGCCTAACTTTAACAGCCGATACTTGTGCCTGTTTGAAATCACCTTTATCAAAATAACTCTCTGCCAAAAGATACTCTTTCTCAGCAATTGAAGTATCTATTCCTTGTTCAGAAGCATTTGTCAAATATTGTTTGGCTTCAACTAATGCCACTCTGGCGATTTCTTGAATGGTAATGCTTTCATTGGATTGTTCGATTTTGCTTTTTGGAGTAGAGTTATTATCCTGAGTACAGGAGCTTGTAATGAAGGCTAAAATAATTAGGGTGATTATTCTCATAATTAAAATTTGGTTTGTGATTAATTTTTCTTAATTTTACATTAATCATAGATATAAAAAAAGAGAATGCTCTCACTTGAACATCCTCTTTTTTATTTAAAGAAGTCTTAGCTTGTTACAGTGTAACAGTTTCTTCCAGTGTATCTCCTGTAGAATCAACCCACTTGAATACCACAGCATCACCCGCTGCACGGCCTGTCAGATTTAATTCCAGGAATGGATTTTTGGAAACGCCCGGTCCAATGTTTGCTTCAAAAACTTGTGTTTCACCGACATGAGCAGTAATAGTTTGAACAAATTTTGCAGGAACTACATTACCAGCCTCATCTTTACGACGACCGGATTCCATATCATGTTTAATGAGCACTTTGATATTGGCTTTATCGCCTTTTAGTTTTGCTTTAATTCTCATATTCTTCTCCTTAACCGCCGCAACCGCCGATTGTTACTTTAACTTCAGACTCTGCTGTGTAGGCTTTTCCGCCTGCTTTAACAACAGCTATGACTTTAGATGTTTCACCCATTCTGACACGGATTTTGAAGTCAGGTTCTAAACCGGGAAACATTTTGAATTCAGCAGTCATAGGATTAGGGTTTTTCTCAACGAATAATGAAATGCTTTCAATATCATCTAAAGTTGAGCTGACCTGAACTGGTACAACAGCACCATTTTCAGCAATCTCAGGCGCAACAAGGCTTATTTTGTCACTAGGAACTGCCCCTTCTGCTCCCATAGCAGCTAAAGCTGCACTATAACTATCAGCTTTAAAAGCTGACTCCATCCACTCAGCAAACGCACCGAATGGAACCATTACGACGGCACTTCCAGCGATGATGCGCTTTAACATGCCTCTTCTAGTTAGACTCATAAGTTTCTCCTAAATAAAAATTTGTCAGTCATTCTATACCATTCATCTTATATTAGCAATATTGAATATAAGCTGAACGATAATAATATTTCTTGTTTAAACTATAATTCTGCATCCTTGACCATGAAATCAACTGCTGCTTTCACATCATCGTCAGATAACTCCATATTACCACCTCTTGGTGGCATAACGCCGTACTGTCCTTGATAGCCATTAATTGCATGCTCATAAACTTTACTTTTACCTTGTTGCAAACGGTGTTCCCAAGTGACCGTGTCTTCAACTTTTGGTGCGCCAGCTAACCCGGTTCCATGGCATAAACGACAAGTTGCGTCGTAAATTTTCTGTCCAAGCTCGTGTCCTTCAACAACAGCTGTTTCTTCAACAACATCTTCAGCACCAGAACCGTATCCTAATAGTGCTGTTTTAATTTCCAGCGATGCCGGGTCTTTACAATCTTTCATGCAACGAGTGTTATGAGTATCCGGTCTTTTATCCATCACAAAGCCATCTTCGTTTGGCATTTTGATTTCATGATAAGTATCGGCACTAAATACAAACTCTTCATCTTCGATGATATCGTTTAAATAAAGAACGTAAGCCGAAATCGACCAGGTTTCATCCCAGGTCAAAGACTGCGCCGATGGAAATGGCATCGCTCTATGCGTGTAGTCAATCAGTGTTGAAGCATAAGGCCAATAACTACCAACTGTTCTTTCCGGTTTTTGTGGATCAGTTAGTGTTCCTTCTCCACCTGCTAAAACAGGATTTCTGCCCACACCTTCACCGAAAGATCCGTGACAACTAGCACATTTTTTATCAAATAACTCTTCGCCATCAGCTGCTGTACCGCTTCCCGGTGGAAGGTTATGTCCGTGTCCGACTTCGATATGCCAACCGGCAATTTCTTCATCGGTTGCAGTTTGACCGAAGTTGAAAGGACCTTTTACCGAAATTTCTTTGTACTCAGCAGCAATGGCGCCAGGCATTTGAATTTCTTTCCCTTCAACTTTAGGAGTGTTATCAGACTTCACCTCTTGAGATTGACTGACTTCCGAGTTATTGCTTTGTGAGCAAGCCGAAATTGCTAAAGCGAGAACGGTAACGGTTAAACCTTTTGTTAAATTATTAAACTTGTACACTTTCCACCTCTCCGTTTTTATTTACTTTCCAAGTATGGATGGCATTGTTGTGATAAATACTAGAAACTCCACGAGCTTCTCGCAATTGTTCAATGGTTGGTTGGACATATCCGTGCTCATCTGTTGCGCGAGATTGAATCAGCATTTCTTCACCATTCCACTCAAACGGGAAGCTAAATCTTGTCCAACATTTGTCTAATACCAGGCCATTGAGTTCGGCTTCGTGCCAGTTGATTCCTCCATCAAAAGAAATATCAACATGTTTTATTTTGCCTGTACCGGTCCATGCCAGTCCATTCATAATATATTTTCCGTGTCCTTTCAAAGGTTTTTCCGGACAAGGGAATGTTACAATCGCTTTTGCTTCCATAATCCATGAAAACATATAAGCTTTACCAATCAGCTCTTCACGATTTGGATCTCTTGGGCTGATAAGGTCCGTGTATTTGGAAGTTTCCTCACGTTGGTACATTGGTTCTTCAGTGATTTCTAATCTCCTGAGCCATTTAATTGAGGTATTGCCTTCCCAACCCGGAGTTAATAGCCTTAAAGGATATCCTTGCTCGGGACGTAGGGCTTCGCCATTTTGTCCAAAAACAACCAACGTATCATCCAATGCTTTCTCCATAGGAATGGAACGGCTCATACCTGCGGAATCCGCACCTTCTGCTAATATCCACTTTCCTTCAGGTTTGACACCAACTTCCTCCAGAATTGTTTTTAACGGAACTCCAGTCCATTCGCAACAATTGGTCATC
>JAGRJO010000018.1:0-1846 GCA_020442725.1 Lysobacterales bacterium | reverse complement strand
ACTTTCCTTCAGGTTTGACACCAACTTCCTCCAGAATTGTTTTTAACGGAACTCCAGTCCATTCGCAACAATTGGTCATTCCATGGGTGAATTGCAAACGTCCCACTTGAGGTCCTTTCCACTCCATTGCCGAGTTTGCAGGGCATTCAATAAAGTGAATTCTTGACACATTTGGATAGCGCTTGATATCTTCCATGGTCAGAATTAATGGTTTATCAACTAAACCATGAATCATTAATCGGTGATCTTTGGGATCAATGGTCGGAACTCCGCCGTGGTCTCGCTCAAATGCTAAACCATTTGGAGAAATCATTCCGTTAATCTCAGCAAGAGGAGTAAAGCTGATAGATGCAATCGAATCAGGCGTTAACCATGGAACTCTTTTACGAACGACATCTTCTTCATATTTGGAAGGAACTCCATAAGGATTGGTATTGACCGGTTTTCCAAGAGTTCTGGACCAATTTGGGACGTCAGGTGGTAAATTTCCGGCAGAAGCTGAACCGGCTACGATTACAGCTGATGTCACTGCAGCTTGACCTAAAAATTTTCTTCTGCTGTTTTCAGATGCTTTATTCTCTAATGCGCCAGAAAACGGTACTTCATTGTTCGTTTCATTATCTATTATCGATTTATCATCGGCCATGATAACTCCTATTGTATATTCATTAGCAACCTCTAATATTATCAAGAGAATAGGGAAAAAATCTAGATATTACTGTGAATATTTATGAAAAGACTTGAAAAGTGACTAATGGCACATGTGTATCGGTGTTATACATGTATAATACACCTATCAGTTAACTAATTGAGGTAATTAACATGAATACAGCCTATGAATTGAGTATCAATGATGAGGTAAAATCTCATTTTGAAAAAATCTTGCAGTCTTCAAGACAGCATAATGAACATGAAGTTATTGCAGCGGTTAAAAAGACTTTGGATAAATTGAATCGGCAAAAAGTTGAAAAGTATGTTGAAAGTCATATTGAAACATTAAAAACAATGTTGGATATGTTAACGGATAATGAATGGAATCTTGATGAGAAAGACAGGAAACATGTTCTGTCAGCAATGCAATATTTCACACATGAGGATGATATTATTTCTGATGATATTCCTGTAATTGGTTTATTGGATGATTGTATAGTGATAGATATTGTGGCTGAAAAGATAAAGGATGAGATAGAAGCGTTTGTTGATTTTAGAAATGTTGTAAAAGTTCATGCAAGGGACGAAAAGTTCACAGTTGAAGATTGGATTGAAGCCAAACGACAAGATTTGTTTAGTCGTATGCGCCATCGCCGAAACAGACGCAGAAGTAACAGCCGCACAAGAGGAACCAGTTTCTCAGTTGCGTAGTTGAAAAAATACCTCTCTTAAGCCCTTATGCTTGAAAAAGTATGAGGGCTTTATTTATTAAAGATATCTGAAATTGCAACCGGTGTTTTAATATAACTTCCCTGTAGATAATCAATGTTCGCTTTTAACAATTCTGATGCCAGACTGGAGTTATCGACCATGTGAGCAATAACCTCATAACCTAAGACATGTGCTTTTCTGATTGTTGAAGCAATGTTATTTGGATTTTCTGCATCGAAAAGATGCTTGTCTTCCAATGATGGCGGTAATAATCGTATCCAACTCACATTGAGTTTTCTGGCAGCTTTCCAAGCAATTGAGGAGTAATCAAAACTACCTAAACAAATTTTAATTCCTGTTTGTTTGATTTGTTGCCCAATTTCACCAATATGCTCAAAATTGTCAACAACATCTTGCAAATGAAACTGCACATAGAGTGAATCTTTTGGTAAATTGAGTTGCTTGATAATTTCCAGTTTCTTTG
>JAGRJO010000189.1 GCA_020442725.1 Lysobacterales bacterium | reverse complement strand
ACCAAGAGCTGAAGTCACCCATACCGGACCATGATCAGGATCATCAATATTCGCCCCACGTCCGGGATGAGGGATTTTATCTGCATCTGTCAGGGATACAAGTTTCCGGTCTTTGGAATCGATAACGGCAATTTTATTCGACTGATTAGCAGCAGTGAGGAAATAACGTTTTGTTCTGTCCCAACCACCATCATGGAGAAAGCGAGCTGCATTGATTGTTGTAACAGCCAAGTTGTTAATATCCGAATAATTGACAAGTAATATTTTACCAGTCTCTTTCACATTAACTATAAACTCAGGATGCTGATGTGATGCAACAATTGCAGCAACACGAGGCTCTGGATGATACTCTTGTGTATCAACGGTCATTCCACGAGTAGAAACAATTTTTAATGGTTCTAAAGTGTCTCCATCCACAATCGTGTATTGTGGCGGCCAGTATGATCCGGCTATGGCATATCTGTCTTCATAACCATGATATTTAGAGGTTTCAACAGAACGGGCTTCCAAACCAACTTTAATTGAAGCAACCACTTGAGGAGGATCCATATACAAATCTATCATATCGGTTTTTGCATCACGGCCAATCACATAAACATAGCGACCTGAAGCAGAAACGCGGGAAATATGAACGGCATAGCCGGTATTTAGAATTGATACAATTTCATAGGTATCACCATCAATAATTGCTACCTGACCGGCATCACGCAAAGTCACTGAGAAAAAGTTCTCAATATTGCGTTTATGCATTTTTTTCTTCGGTCTATCTTCCGGTTTAACATAAACTTTCCAGCTCTCTTTCATTTCTTTCATACCCCATTCAGGAGGCATGGGAGGCTCATGCTGTAAGAAGTTTGCCATATTTGTAATTTGCTGATCCGTCAAATCTCCGGATGTTCCCCAGTTTGGCATACCTGCAGGAGAACCATAGGTAATTAAAGTTTTCAGATAGTCTGATCCTTTTTCCCTTGTGATATCTGTGGTTAACGGTTTTCCGGTAGCTCCTTTTCTTAAAACTCCATGACAGCCTGCGCAACGCTCAAAATAAATTTTTGTAGCATTTGCAAATTGCTCTTTTGTCATAGCAGGACCTTCTGAATCAATCATTTGAGCTGTATCATTAGGATTTATACCTGATGGTGCACCTTGATAACTCGCTTCGGTACTACTCGCACCCGGGTGATCTGCTTTTGCACCGGTTGGAATATCAATGGCTCCACTGGCACGAACAGCCGCCACTTCAGCAGAGCTAACTTGAAATCCATCATTTCCCCAACTATTTGCAACATACGTCACAATGTTTGCAACTTGCTCATCATTAAGATATGAAAAATTAGGCATAATGGCATTGTATTTTTCACCATTGACAGTAATTTCACCGGATAAGCCTTTAATGACCGTACCAATCGCACGACTCTTATCTGCAACAAGGTAGTCTGAGCCAGCTAAAGGAGGAAATGCTCCTTTAAGCCCCTGTCCAGTAATTTGATGACAAGCTACACAATGTGTCTCATATAATTGTTGACCTGTCTCAATCTGGGCTTTCAAGTCAGTAGAACCTGTCATCATTTCAGCTCTGTGAGCATTGATGCCTGAACTACCGGAACTTGGTGTTTTATTATCACTACCACATGCACTAAAACCTGCAACCAGGCTGGCAATAAGTAGTGTGTTTTTTAGAGTTTTCATATTTCCTCCATATTTAATTAATTGACACTCAGGCGAATCAATAAGGTTTCGCCTACTTGGGATTATAGTACATAACTCTTTCAATCTAATAATTGATGTAAGTCAATTGCAATTTTTAGAATGAATAGGTATAAGCGAAAGAAACATTTCTTGCAGGTTGAGTTAATGAATCAATAATTTGATCTTCAGCATCAAAGTTTCTGATTTGTTGCCAATTCCAATATTTCTCATTAAACAGATTGAGTATTCCAAAGCTAAGCTGCCCTCGGTTTTTAAAATTTCTGTGAACCTGAATATCGACTACAGTATTTGATGGGGTTGCAAATAAATTGTCATCAGCCACAGATTTTCTTTGGTTGTGAACTATAAATAAATTTGCATTCCATAATGCATCAACTGACATCCAACTTAGATTGACGACTGCTTTTGCTGGTGAAATTGGACTCAATTCTTCTTTTGTTTGAGTGTTTTCCCCCTCAGTCCACGCCCAGCTGAATCCCAGAGACATCCTCTCATGAAACTGCCATAAATAATCCATTTCCAGCCCTCTAACTCTTGCTGTTTCGATATTTATGGACTGGAAAATTAATTCACCGGTGTCAAGATCAACTCCAATTCTGGCTTTCGTTTCGATAAAGTCTTTGTAATCATTGTGGAAAACATTGATTTTGAATTCGTGTTCATCTTTGAAGACGCGATAACCGGCTTCGAATCCGTTTGAGTGTTCAGATTTTAATTCTGGATTAGCAATTGCACGAATCCGAAACATAGGAATATTCAGACCGATATTGACATCATCAAAAGGCGGCGCTCTAAATCCTCTGACATATTGTAAGTAGATATTGGAGTTATTGTTAATATTATAAAGTACCCCTAATTTAGGAGAAAAATCAGTCTCTGAAAGAGCGACAATTTCTGTATCCGTTCCATTTGCATCAAAAATTTCATCGCGAGTTGGGTTGAGTTTATATCTATCGAATCTCAATGCCGGGATTAATACCCATTTATCATTATCAAAAACAATTTCATTCATGAAAAAAACTCCAAGTTCTTTTACATTTGAGTTTGGGAAATCTCGTCGGGGAAAAAATTCAGACAAAATAGCCGGGATTGTAACTCCCGTTTGCAAATTAGCCTCAAAACCATCTCTCAACTCACTGATATCTGCGTTAGAAAATTCAACTCCATAAATTAAATTGTGAGTTGCATTATCAAAGTTGATAGATTTATGAAGGTTTATTTCTACTCCATGACGACTTTGACTATATTCAAAATTTCTGAATTGAAATAAAGGAGTTCCGGTTCTAGAGTTACGATTCTCAAAAGTGTCTTGCTTGAAATCTGTGTCAGCATAGTATGCATGAAACACCCCGGAATCAAACCAACGACTGTTTAAGCCAAAATCGTAGTTTAAACTGATTTCTTTATCATTATTGTTGTCTTCAGCATACAGTCCGGTTGTTCTGGCAAAGCGTTCGATGCCGATAAAGGAGTTAATTTGTGTTGTTGAATCTCTTTGTTGTCCTCTAAAACTTAACACTAAATTATTATTTTGATTAGTAGCATGTACAAACTTGGTAAACAATGTTTGTTGACCCCAATCTGAAAAGTCTCTTTTATCATGTACAGAGCCATGAGGAATGAGTCCTTTCCCATCCCTTTGAGTAAAAGAGATCAATACCCCATTATTATCATTGTCCCAAGCTGAAAGTCCTGTTATAGAGCGTGAATGATTTTTTTGTTCATAGCCTAGTCTGAGCTTAGAGAAATGATTGGAATCAGTAAGTCTTGTCAAATCTTCGGGATTCCACGTTCTGATAGAAACGACTCCACCAATAGCATCACTGCCATAAAGTGTGGATGCGGGACCATTCAAAACTTCTATGCTTTTTATTAAGCTAATATCGGGAAAAACAGAAGTTGCGTGAGAGTATGAACCGATTGAAAATTGATTTGAGCTCGGAGTGCCATCGACTTCAATAGCGACACGATTTTTACCAATACCTCTAATATTGATACCACTACTGCCAAAGCGAGTACCCGCATCTTCCATGAAAATACTACTTTCATATTTTAACGCACTTGCCATATCTTCACTAAGGCGCGATTCCAGTTGATCTGAATTGATTAGAGAGACGTCACCAATAACATCTTGAATAGGTCTTATTTGTTTATTTGCTATTGCCACAACCGTAGCAGGCTCAAGCTCCACTTTTTCTTTGTCTTCTGCTGACACAAGTTCGCTGAAATTTAAAGTTAAGATGAAAAAAATCAATTTATTTGTCATTATTTTAGAGACCTTTGCTTGATTGATTAAAACTTCTGATTTTTTCGATTTTCGATAAAAACCACTATTTGTTCCGATTTTC
>JAGRJO010000188.1 GCA_020442725.1 Lysobacterales bacterium | reverse complement strand
GAATGCCATTGGTATCAATCTTGTTTAGATAGTCCAAGTCGGCGATATAAAGGTTTCCATGTTTGTCAAAGTCGATATGATTTACCTCGCTAAAAAAAGCATCAGTTGCCGGAATGTTGCTTGAGCCATAGTTTTCCCAGTTATTAGACCCTGCTACAGTCGATACTAAACCAGAACGATTTATTTTTCTTATTTTGTTTGCTCCACTCCCCCTATGGTTAAAATATATATTGCCAGCAGCATCAGAAGACAGTGAATGAACTGAAAATTCCGGTATACATATTTCCAGTGCAATCTGGTTATCAATCACTTCACAGCTTGCCTGAGTTGTATTGCCGGCAACAGTAAATACTGTGCCATCGGCAGTGATTTTTCGTATTAAGGTCTCTCTGCCACCTAAACCACCACTGTATGAGGCGGCAAAATAAATATCACCACCAGGTGCGATAGTTACAGCAGTGACTGAACCTGCGGGCGCATCAA
Source organism: Lysobacterales bacterium (assembly GCA_020442725.1). Taxonomy (GTDB): domain Bacteria; phylum Pseudomonadota; class Gammaproteobacteria; order Xanthomonadales; family Marinicellaceae; genus NORP309. The sequence goes on along the minus strand of JAGRJO010000188.1, from coordinate 3,581 downwards.
TTGCAGGGCCTCCATGACCGTAAGACAAAGTGCCCGGCGGGATTTCTCCCAGTGCGGATCTCGTAGGTAATACCTTGCGTTTGAATCCATCTCCCTGATAAATAATTCTGTCAAACGGGTCGTAAACATGGTGATTTTCCAATCCCCATCCACCCATTTTAAGTTGCTCTTGTTTGACTCCGTCCAATGTGATTTCAGGATTGCCTGAAAGTTCTTTGTTTCTTGTTGAGCCTACTAAACTCAGGTTTAGAAAGTTGCGTCGATATAAATTTGTACTTCCCCAGACAGTAGTGTTAATAGTTAAACCAATCCTGTTCCTATCAGTGAAAATCAAATCTCTATCTGCTATTCTTGCAAACAATCTGTTAAATTCAAATGGATTTACAGCATATCTTATAGGATAGACATGATGTAATGTATACTGTACTCTAGCCTTTTGAGCTTCCCTGCCAAATTCATCTAGCCCTAACCATGGAATTTCATAAGAAATATTTGTGTCAGCGGGGAAAAAGACTTTTTTAATTCCAGAATTACCTACGGAATATTCCAGTCTTATACCGACAAGTGAGGCAGGAACAGTATCACCGGTGATGGGTATTGTATAAATATCAACTTTACTATCTTGTAGTGCTTCAATATCAAATGTTTCAGAACGATATTTCAGACTGAGATCTGTGCCTATCACCGGAATGCTTTCTTCAAGAGTTCTATTGTGGGCATTAATAATACATCCAGATTCATCACAGGAATCATCATCTTTTTCTGGTTTTTCTTCTTTTGGTTCGGGTGTATCATCTTCTTCCGGTGGCTCCTTTTCAGGTGGTGGATCCGGGGGGGACTCAATATCATCCGGCGGAATATAAGGCCAGTTACAGTCCCAGGGTGTAAAATGAGTGATTGGAGTTCTCCATAAGGATTCACCTATTTCATACAATTGTGCCAGTTTGATTAACTCATTATTATCAATACCCAAATCATCCAGCCACTGTTGAGTGGCAGCGTTATCAATTTCATCAGCAGTTACATCAATAACGGCCTGCCCATCAATAATATCAATTATTTTAATAACTATACCATTATCAGACGGCACCCAGTAGGCCTGTTGTTGATTATACCACCCGGTCGGTACTGCGACACCTTGAGGAAAACCGATAAAATTATCCAGATAGAAAATAACATCTTCACTAAAGTCAACTCGTATTGCATTATTGTTTAAAGCCTCATCAACAGATAGTTCTACAGCATAAGTGTAGGCTGAACCTGCCGGTAAATCAGCAGGCATTCGCTGGCGACCATTTTCACCCACAGTGTATTCTGTGGCTCGTACATCTAACTGAGTAAGGTTTTGAGTGGAGTTATCCGGCATAGTCATGGTTGCTGTCGTTCCGGCAGGGAATAGTAGTGTCGCCTGACGAATACCATCAATATCTGTAACAATATTGCCTTGTGCAACTTGATAAGGTTCAGTCATGTCTGTTAAATCAATTCTTGTCACTTTATTATCAAGTCTGAGGATTATTAAGTCATTCACATAGGAAATCTCATGCCATACGGTTTTGACATCTCTCTGGACATCCAAGTAACCTCCTTTGCTGAAATTGATTGTTAAGGTTCCTCCACCATTGACTACCATGAAAAAGACACCGTCATCACGAGTGTATGTGAAACCATATTCAGGGTGATTGTTTATTGTGACTTTTATGCCTCTTAACGGATTGTTTTCATCATCAAGAACTTTTCCGGTGATAACAGCAGAGCGGTATTCCTCAATGGTATTTTGTGGCATTCCGACTTGTACCGGTGGATTGTTCAGGTATAGAAATTCTATGCTTTCGGTAAATGGAGTGTATTCTGTTTTACTCAATGGCGGAGCTATATCATTAGGATTTGGCGGTAATTGTATAATTTCCAAATCGAATGTCTGTGTATCCATAGCCCCATATCCATCATCAACTTGGATTTCAACAGGAAAAACTCCGGTTGTATCAGGAGTCCAGATTACTAATCCCTGATTGTCAATGCTCATATTCGCAGGTGAAGAGGTTAACGAGTAATATAATGGGTCATTATCGGTTTCATTAACAGTAAGTTGATATTTATACAAAAAATCTTTTTCACCGGACTTGATTGGCCATGACTGAATTTTTGGAGCATGGTTTTCAGTAACATTTATAACAAAGTCTTGATTCGTTGATGCTCCAAACTGATCGGTTACTGCAACAGCGACATTATAATTAGCCGGAGACAGTGCAACCCAGGTAATCAACCCGGATTCATCAATTTGCATTCCCGAAGGTGCTGTTGTTAGAGAGTAATTGATTTCATGATTCTCAGAATCTGTTGCTGATATCTGATAAGCGTAATTATGGGATTCAATTGCGTCTGTTAGTGCTACTGAATTTATAACAGGTGGTTGGTTGACAGAAATGGTTACCAAAGCACTATCAGGGTCTGAATCCAGACAACCATCATTGACAATCAATTGAGCAACATAATCACCAATCAAGTCCGGTGTGAGACTGGCAATCATTTGGTTACCATTGTTAATCATTGCAGAACTTCCTTGCGGAGCCGTCAAAAGTGACCATGAATAAGTGAGTTCATCCAAATCGATATCATATGAGAGAGAGCCATCCAGCCCAACAGTTTCTCCAATTACTCCAACGATGTCAGAACCCACATCAGCTATTGGAGCTGAATTAGAGAAAATCTCATCAAATCCATCATAAAAAATACGATCAGGAACACAGCCCAATGCTTTGTTGCTTTGATCAAAGAATTCGACGGCATATAGATGAAAAATGTTACTGTCAGTGATATGTTTACTATCTGATACTTCCAGTTTTATCGTATAAGTTCCATGTATATCAGTAGTAATAACCGGCTTTTCCGAATTTTGATTTTGAATAATGGCTTTTGACTTCTGTGGTTTTTTTTCAAGCATCCAATTCAACTCAATATTATCCCCGTCCGGATCAAATGCGTCATCAACAGTCAGCTCGGCAGTTTCTCCAACAAGTATTTTTCGGTTGTGAATTTTGCTGATCTGAGGTTCGGTTTCTACACTCGAAACAACTATCGTATCAGTTGATAAAGAATGCTTACCATCAGAAACAATCAGTTCAATTGTGTAAGTGCCGGGACTATCTAATGTCAAAAATGATGATACCTTCTCGTCATCTACAATAACTGCCTGGCTTTCTAAGGGTTTATCAATGACAGTCCATTTGTAAAATAATGAATCACCATCTCTATCCGTTGAATTTGATGCGTTGAGTTTTACAGTTTCACCCATTTGAGCATATTGATCATAGTGAGCATTTGCTTGAGGTGGGTGCTGATTACTGTCAGCAGAATTCATACTTGAAGAAAGAAAGAACAGGAATGTGGAAATAAGGGTAAATAATTTCATGGGCATCAATTGTTGAGATATTTAACAGTGAGAATTCTATCAGGCAACCTACTACAAATCAACTACAAGTTTTTCCGTGGAATGAACTAAGAACTTTAATTCGGATGAAAGACTAGTAATAAACACCTTTATAGTCTCAATTTACTATAAGAGACTTTTTCTTGATTCA
>JAGRJO010000187.1 GCA_020442725.1 Lysobacterales bacterium | reverse complement strand
GAAGTTCCAATATGGATTGCCTGATTTTATAAGGAACTTTATGTGGATGATTATGCGGAGCCCTGCTTTTTTCTTCCAATCCTTCAATACCATTTTCATGGTAGTTATTGACAAGTTTATAACCTGTCTTGCGGCTGATACCATATCGTTCGCACAGATTGCTGAAGTTGTCGATTCCTCGTTTATAATCACAGATGAAATATAGTTTTTGGTCCATAGGATTTATCTCTAACCAAGGCATAGGCTTTCCCCACGAAAAAGATAAATAGTATAAATCTGTTACCTATGTACTTGGACTTTTGTGTTACCTATGATTATGAACCATACAGTGCACTTTCTTTTGGTTCGTTTTCTTTATGCAAGTAAAGAAAATGAACATAATTTCTCTTTCCAAACCATAGCATAAAAAACTGCTATCGAATAAAATGCCATGTCACAAATTTAAAAAAACAGGCAAGGATTTTTCATAGCTGATGAGCAGCGGTTTTATACATCTCAATATTCACTCAGAGTTTTCCATTGTTGATTCGACAATCCGGGTCAAGCAAATCGTTGCTCATGCTCAGCAAAACAATATACCGGCTATTGGTGTTTGTGATTTGAATAATATGTTTGTTGCGGTGAAATTCTACAAAGCAGCGGTTTCTGCTGGTATTAAGCCGATTTTAGGTGCAGAAGTGTTGGTTCTGGATGAGCATGAGAACATGTATTCAATGACTTTTTTGTGTATGAATCATCAAGGTTATCTCAATTTAAGCGAGTTGATTGCTCAGGCTCATCAGAATGGTTATTACAAAAACCGACCGATGCTAAGGGAGGAGTGGATTGCGAGTCATCACGAGGGTTTGATTGCCATCAGCTGCAATCAAAGAGGCGATATCGGACAATTGGTTCTTGAGAAAAAGCTGGAACTGGCTTCTGAAAAGATTGAAAAGTGGAAAAGAATTTTTAGCAATCGTTTTTATCTGAGCATTGCCCGAGTGAACCGCTCGGATGAAAAATGGCACAATGAGGCGACAATTTACCTTGCAGCTCATCATGATGTCGCGTTAGTGGCGACCAATGATGCCCGTTTTCTCAAGCCTGAGGACTTTAATGCACACGAAGCAAGAGTTTGTATCAATCAAGGTTTAATAGTCGCTGATCCTCGTAGAGAGAAGAATTACACCCGAGAACAGTTTTTGGCAACGCCTCAGCAAATGCTGGAGAAGTTCGAGGATATTCCACAAGCCCTGCAAAATACCGTTGAAATTGCCAAACGCTGTAATTTTGGATTTGAGTTTGGTAAATATTATCTACCGGCTTTTCCAATTCCTGAAGGCGAAACCGAGGGTGAATATTTCCGCAGAATTACAAAAGAGCGCCTGAAACAATTTTTACAAAAAAACGGAACAGCAAAAGGATTCAGTGAAGAAGATTACTACGCCCGACTGAAATTTGAAGTCGATATTATTCTGCAAATGGGCTTTCCGGGATACTTTTTAATCGTTGCCGACTTCATAAACTGGTCAAAAAATAATGAAATTCCGGTTGGACCGGGCAGGGGTTCGGGAGCCGGATCTTTGGTCGCATTTGTATTAAAAATTACTGATTTAGACCCTTTGAAATATGAATTGCTGTTTGAACGATTTTTGAATCCGGAAAGGGTTTCCATGCCTGACTTTGACGTGGATTTTTGCATGGACAGACGGGATGAAGTGATTGAATATGTCACCAAAACCTATGGAGCGAATCAAGTTAGCCAGATTATCACATTTGGAACCATGAGTGCCAAAGCGGTGGTTAGAGATACCGGTCGGGTTTTGGGTTACCCTTATCCGATGGTCGATGGAATTGCCAAATTGATTCCGAATGATTTGGGAATTACATTGCCCAAAGCTCTGGAAGAATCCCGTGAGTTGAGTTTGCTAAAAGAAACTGATGAAGATGCGGGAGAATTGTTGGATATGGCTTTGCAATTGGAAGGCTTGACCCGAAACACCGGAAAACATGCCGGTGGTGTAGTGATTGCTCCAAGCAAACTGAGCGACTTTTGTCCGGTTTATAAGGACAATCATTCGGAAGGAATTCTCAGTCAGTTCGATAAGGACGATGTGGAAACCATTGGCTTGGTGAAGTTTGACTTTCTGGGATTAAGAACTCTGACAATTATCGACAATGCAGTTCGAGCTATCAATGCCACTTATAAGCATCCGGTTGACATCAGCAAAATTCCACTCGATGATAGCAAAACTTTTGAGCTGTTAAAGAAATGCCAAACCACAGCGGTTTTCCAGTTGGAATCCGGCGGTATGAAAGCGTTGATTGAGCGGTTGGTTCCTGACTCGTTCGGTGAAATTATTGCACTGGTGGCGTTGTACCGTCCCGGACCGCTGGATTCGGGAATGGTTGATACCTATGTGGAGTGTAAGCACGGTCGCAAAGAGCCCGATTACATGCACCCTGAAATTGAGGAAATTTTAAAACCAACTTACGGCGTGATCCTTTATCAGGAGCAAGTCATGCGTATTGCTCAGGTGTTGTGTGGTTACTCATTGGGAGCTGCGGATATTCTGCGGAAAGCCATGGGTAAGAAAATTCCCGAAGTGATGAAAAAACAGGAAAAAACATTCGTCGATGGAGCGGTGGAAAACAATGTTGATGAATCCTTAGCCAAATACATTTTCAGTATGATTGAAACCTTTGCCGGCTATGGTTTTAACAAATCTCACTCGGCCGCTTATGCCTTGATTGCCTATCAAACCGCTTGGCTGAAAGCCCATTATCCGGTTGAATTTATGGCATCCGTTTTATCAGCGGATATGGATCACACCGATAAAGTGGTTCATATCATTGAAGACATCAAGTCGATGAAAATCCCTGTTCTCAAGCCTGACATTAACCATTCCGATTATTATTTCAAAGGGACCAAGGAAAAAGACGCTATTGTTTATGGCTTGGGTGCGATTAAAGGTGTTGGTAAAGGTGCAGTTGAAAGTCTGATGCTGGAAAGGCAGAATGACGGCGAGTTCACCTCGATTTATGATTTCTGCGTGAGGGTGGATTTACATAAAGTGAACAAACGAACTTTAGAGGCGTTGATTTTATGCGGTGCTTTTGATGAGTTACATCCGAACAGACAAGCACTCATGCAAGGCATGGAAGGTATAATCAAAGCTGCATTGCAGAAAAATCAGGACGAAGAATCCGGACAATTTGATTTATTTGCCATGTCCTCAGTGAAACAAACCAACGAGATGCCAATCCCGTTACCTGAAATTGATGATTTTGAGGAAAACCAAAAACTATTTCATGAACGAGATATGCTCGGTCACTTCATGAGTTGCCATCCTGTTTCTTTGCTCAGAGAATGGTTATCAGCCATTATTCCACAAACCATCTCATCAGTTTTGGCACAAAAACCAAAAGATATTACACCGACTGATAATGATGAAAATCGCAACCGTAAATTTTCGGGAAAACCTGTTGTTGTTGCCGGATTGATAAATTCCGTCCGAGTCAGAAATGAAAACTCAGCGACGGTTTTGATTTCTGATGAGGAAGCCGAAATTGAAACCACTTTTTTCCGAGAAAGTTATTTTGCCAATCAGGAAAAGATGCTAAAAGATGAAATTGTAATCATCACAGGCGATGCCGGAGTTGATAGTTTTTCTAATCGTTATATCATTCGTGCTAATCAAATTCTCACTCTTAATGAAGCCATCGCGACCTATTGCAGTAAAATCGGCTTCATCACTTCCACACCTGATTATCAAAAATTCTCACAGCAGCTAATCAATTTGATAGAAACTCATGGTAAAGGCAAAGCGCGGATTTATATCCATCACGAACAAAATGGCATTGTTTCAAATATTAAACTCGGCGAAAACTACAAAATTCGTCCTTCGTGGAAACTTTTAAATGAAGCTGGATTATTGCCTCAAGTTGAGAAAATTGTGATTAAATAAAAATTGTAATCTATAAAAAAATCAATATTTTTACATAATCGAGACTTTTGCTTGATTCATAAAAATTTCTGATTTTTTCGATTTTCGATAAAAACCACTATTTGTTCCGATTTTCTTAATCCCGACTAGCTTTTTGAGGGCTA
>JAGRJO010000186.1 GCA_020442725.1 Lysobacterales bacterium | reverse complement strand
ATCGGACTTTTATTAATCCATGAGGTGTATGTCACAATCAATATGACTCCTATGAATCCAATCGGTAAAACTTCAAATCCCAGTTGATAAACAAAATACAAGCCAATCAAAACAGTCACGAATAAAGTAAACATTCCCACTATTAAGACATGATTCAACGATTGCGGATTGGCAACCAAGGCTCCACTACCACCACTGAATGGCGTGCGTTGTGTCATTGCATCCAAACCACTTTTGAAATCGAAATATTCATTCAGAGTATTCACGCTAATATGTGAAGATAGAGCGGCTAATGCAATCAAAATCACTGTTGATACATTCACCTGAATCCCTTGAAAAATTGCTATCGAAACTCCCAGAAAAATACAAACCGGTGTTAATATCAGGAAAGGTAATCTCATAGTTGCGAGAATTGTGTTCATTGGTTTCTCCAGTTAAGTTCTTAATCTTAAACCAATTTCTGTCGAATAACCCACGGAACGGTGCGTCACCCGACCATCTTCATCAATTACAAAATAGGTCGGAAAGCCTTTGATTTGATAATCTTCCATTTGTTGATTCGTTCCATAAAGGACAGGAATATTCAATTGTAATTCATTGGCAAAATCCTGAATTTCAGCCGGATATTCATAACTCAAACCAACTGCCAGTATTTCCAGCTCATCATTCGTTCTTGCTTCGCGCAAATCATTCAAGTTACTGGCACTCAGATGGCACACATTGCACCAAGGTGCAAAAAAATAAACCACCACTTTTTTACCTTTGAGGTCTGATAATTGATAATTTTCACCGCTTAAAGACTTCAGGTTAAAGTTTGGTGCAGGCTGTTCATTTGCTGCTAAAGTTCCACGATTTTGATACCAGGAAAAAGCCCATAGGATCGCCACAATGATTGAAATTTCAAATAATATGGACGCCCATTTGTTATCCTTGATGAATTTAATTATTTTTTTAATATTCTTCATGATTTATAATTATTCTTCCGATTTAGACATTCTATCACCCAAAAGACGGATGAATCAGTTAAAATCTTACATTTTTTTCAAACTAAGACTTTCTCAAAACAAGGATTAAATATTTCAGTGATATGAGTCAGACACAACACACTCCGATGATGCAACAATACCTCAAAATCAAAGCCGATTTTGTGAATATGTTGCTGTTTTATCGCATGGGTGATTTTTATGAACTCTTTATGGATGATGCGATTGAAGCATCCAAGTTGCTCGATATCACCTTGACTTATCGTGGGAAAAGCAATGACAAGCCAATTCCCATGTGTGGTGTTCCTTATCATTCAGTCGAACCTTATCTGGCAAAATTAGTAAAAAAAGGACAATCGATTGCAATTTGTGAACAAATCGGCGATCCAAAGACATCCAAAGGACCGGTTGAACGTAAGGTTGTTCGCATTATTACTCCAGGAACCGTGACTGAAGAAGCCTTGATGGATGCCCGCAATGAAAGCCTGCTCATTGCAATTTTTAGCCATAAAAATGGTTACGGACTGGCAACCTGTGAATTCAGCTCCGGCAGAGTGAACGTACTGGAAGTTGCTAACAAAGAAACTTTGCTGGCTCAAGTGGAACGACTGGCTCCGAGTGAAATTTTACTTGAGGAAGATTGTAGCTTAATTAATGAATTGAGCCAGTTTCCGCTTTCGCAAAGACCATCGTGGGATTTTGATAAAGACACCGCCATGCTGGTCGTTTGCAAGCATTATCATACGCAGGATTTGAAAGGTTTTGGCTTGGAGGAATCTTCGCCGACAGTGAATGCCTTAGGATGTTTGTTCAATTACATTGAGCACACGCAAAAATCCGTGATGAAACACATTCAACCGATTCAAACCGAATTATTGGATGAATTTCTGCATTTGGATGCAGGAACACGAAGAAATCTGGAAATTGAAATCAACAATCACGGCGAAACCAAACACACTCTCTGTGAACTACTGGATTGTACAACAACAGCTATGGGGTCACGGAAACTGCGTCGCTGGATTAAACAGCCTTTGCAAAATCGTGAAAGACTGAATCAGCGTCTGAATCTCATCACAGTAATTATGCAGAATCATTTGACGATAGAAATTCAGGACATTCTCAAAGGCATTGGTGACATCGAACGCATCAGCACGCGAATTTCCATGCTCACCGCTCGACCCCGGGATTTAATAACTTTATCGCAATCATTGAAACAAATTGATCCGATTAAACAACTGCTCAATCAAATTAACGATGATGAAATCAATAATCTCAATAATAACCTGCAAACACATAGTCATATTATCGAATTGATTGATAAAGCCATCACAGAGAATCCACCGATGGTGATCCGGGATGGCGGAGTGATAGCCAACGGTTATCATTCTGATCTGGATGAACTACGCCGAATCAGCACCGATGCCAGCCAATATATGCTGGATTTTGAACAAGGAGAAAAAGATTCCAGCGGAATTTCAGCTCTGAAAGTCGGCTACAATCGTGTGCACGGCTATTATATTGAAATTTCCAAGCTGCATTCGGACAAAGCACCGGAACATTATATCCGCCGTCAAACCCTGAAAGCAGTGGAGCGTTACACCACACCTGAATTGAAAAAATTTGAGGATAAAGTTCTCAGCTCCAAAGAAAAATCTTTAGCATTTGAAAAAGAGCTTTATCAGGAATTATTGGAGTCATTTGCTGATGATATTGCTTACTTGCAAAAGACCGCTCAAAATATTGCAAAACTCGATGTCATTACCAATCTTGCAGAAAGGGCAAGCACTTTAGATTTTTGTCGTCCGCAATTAACTGATGATAACTGTATCGAAATTCACAAAGGGCGCCATCCGGTTGTTGAGCAAATTCAAAACACACCGTTTGAGCCAAATGATTTGAAACTCGATAAAGATACGCAAATGCTGATTATTACAGGTCCGAATATGGGTGGTAAATCGACTTATATGCGTCAAAATGCCTTGATTGTATTGATGGCAGGGATTGGCTGTTATGTTCCGGCAAAATCGGCAAAAATTGGCAAAATTGACCGGATTTTTACCCGGATTGGTGCCGGAGATGATCTCACCAAAGGTCGTTCCACCTTTATGGTGGAAATGACCGAAACTGCCAATATTTTACACAATGCCACAGAAAATTCGTTAGTTCTCATGGATGAAATCGGTCGTGGCACATCCACTTATGACGGTCTTGCTTTGGCTCAGGCATGTGCATTGCATTTGGCACAAATTAACCAGTCATTTACATTATTTGCCACTCATTATTTTGAACTGACTAAGCTGGATGAACAAATTAATAACATTGCCAACGTGCATCTGGATGCGATTGAACACAAAGATACCATTGTTTTTCTTCATTCCGTAAAAAATGGTGCGGCTTCACGCTCTTATGGATTACAAGTTGCGGCTTTGGCAGGAATCCCCTCAAAAGTTTTACAAAATGCCAAGTCCACACTCAAACAATTAGAACAAAATAATCATTCAAATGAACCCGTTCCAGTTCAAACTTCATTTTTCGATGCCATTCCTGAAGAATCTGCCGTAGAAAAAGAACTTAAACAAATCAATCCGGATGATTTAACCCCACGCCAGGCTTTGGATTTTCTGTATCAGTTAAAAAAATTATAATAAGATTCAAACAAAGTATCCAACTAATTTTTCATTTAATAACAGGCTTTCACATGCTATGCCTTTTTGAATATTTGCCTGTTTGCTTTTTGAATTTCTGAGATCCAGTCAATTCAAATTGTTTCTCAGTTCCGAAATTAATTGGTATTTCTATCAGGGCTAGCTTGCCCTGTACTTGATGCTATGCAACTAAAGAAATTTTTTTAAAGCCTTGCTGAGATAGTAATTACTCAGTAATTAATCAGTAACCAACTGATATTTGATATCATCAAGAATCATTTTTTTATAATCTCTGAAAATAACATGATGATCTCCATCCACACTTACAAGTTCAGCTGAGTTAGTGTGTTTTTGTATTTCAGAAATTGCAAATTCACCCCCGCTAAAACTGACGACATTATCAGTCTTTCCGTGATAAGCCTTCACTTTACATGAATAATCTGTATTGATATTGTCTGGCAATATATCTTTT
>JAGRJO010000185.1 GCA_020442725.1 Lysobacterales bacterium | reverse complement strand
GCCTTGAGTGATTCCATCGGGACCTAAATCCCTGTCGTCATTAGCGCTACAATTCCCCATTCCACCGGGCAACAAAAATGCCAAAGTCATTCCTCCAATAATGGGTGTGGTTGGAGGAATGATAAAGTTTTCAGCATCAGTCTCACTGATAAATCCTCGACTCAATCCATCACTCAATAATAAACCTCCATCATATTTTAAACTTTGCTGATAACCTGAAAGAGTAATACTGCTTCCAAATATATTCATATCAAAATCTTCTGGCTCTGTTGCATAACATGGAAAATCAACAGTATTAGGTTCTGGAATATATCCACTAGTTGTATTCGCAAGAGGTGCGAGGCAAGTAGAATCCTGACTAAAAGTGGTAGTGGTTATAATTGGGGTTGTTCCGGTACGGGGTTGACATGCCGCACTATGTAAAGGAATCGGACAATCCGCATCCCACATAGAGGCATTCAAAGTTCTTGAAGTAAGATAGTCCGGTTGATCCGTGGTTAAACGGGTGATTTGATTTAAGTCAATTGATCCATCACCATCTGAATCTTGTGTCAAAGAATTGTTAAACTCTGAATTTAATTCACTGGTAATATCCGTACAAACTATTTGCAATAAAAGTAAAAAAACATGAGGGTCAACCATATTCATTGTTGATGTTCTTGTTGCTATTAGCTGCTCAAATTCATTCTTGAAGATATTTTGAGCGTTTGCTGTTATCCCGAAAAATAGCAAGATAAGAATTATTCTCTTCATTGAACTACACCCCCAGTGAACACTTTTTCAACACAATGATAGCACAAATTAACAGTGTGACTTCTAGGTATAAATACTTTTTATGTCGTTTTTTCCAATAAACAAACAGCCTGAACTGCTATTCCCTCTTCGCGACCACAAAAGCCCAGTTTTTCAGTTGTTGTGGCTTTGATGCTGATTTGTTTATGATTGATGCCTAGAATTTCAGAAAGATTAGTTTGGATGGATGAAATGTAAGGTTTGATTTTAGGCTTTTCACAGATAATTGTTGTGTCAATATTTCCTATTTGGTAACCTTTTTTCAGAATGAGATTGTGAATATGCTTCAAAAAAACATCACTGTTACAATCTTTCCATTGGTTATCACTTGGAGGAAACAAATGACCAATATCGCCGAGTGCCAATGCTCCGAGTAGTGCATCACAAATAGCGTGTATCAATACATCGCCATCAGAATGTGCTTTGAAAGACTTGTGAAAAGGTATTTTAATTCCGCCCAAAATGAGATGGTCGCCTTCACAAAAAGCATGAACATCATAACCGCTGCCAATTCTCATTGACCTTTCCTCAGAATAAATGATGCCAGTAACAAATCATCCGCATAGGTAATTTTGAAATTATCTGAACGGCCTTTAACCAGTAATGGCCTGATTCCTGCTTGTTCAAAGGCAGAGGCTTCATCGGTCGTGAGTTCGATATCCGCTTTTTGTAAAACCTCAACCAATTGACCAAAAGGAAACATTTGTGGAGTTAGAGCTGAATACAAATTATCTCGATTGATAGTTTTGTCAGCATTTTTACCGTCTTTACTGAATTTTATGGTGTCAGTTATCGGCTTAACCAACAATCCGCCTTGATTTTGTTGTTTGCATGACTGAATGAGTTTGTTGATGTCGCTGTTTTTCACGCACACACGAGCGGCATCATGAACCAAAATCCAGCTATTGTCTGTGACTAAAGGTTCAAGAATTTGCAAGCCATGTAAAACCGAACTGAGTCTGGATGAACCACCGGTTGCATACATTAATGGTTTTGAAGCGGTGAGTTCAATATTTTTCCAGAGTGCTTGTTGTTTCGGCATTACTATAACAATACCTTCAATCTCTTCTATTTTATCAAAGGCATCAATACTGTGCTGAACAACCATTTTTCCGGCAATTTCAAGAAATTGTTTCGGTGTGTCCGAAGCAAATCTTTGTCCTTTGCCTGCAGCTACAATTATTGCGTACATTTTGTTTGTTTCAATTCTTTTTTATCCGATGCGGTGTCTCTTTAAATCAGCTTCAACCATCATTTTGCACAATTCTTCGAGACTGCATTGAGGCTTCCAACCCAATTTTTTTACAGCTCTTGAATAATCTCCAATCAGCAAATCGACTTCTGCCGGGCGATAATAAGCTGAATTGATTTTAACAACTGTTTTGCCACTTGATGTGTCGACTCCAATCTCATCAACTCCTTCACCTTTAAATTCAATTTCAATTTCCGCATAAGCAAACGCCATCTGCACAAATTTTCTGACTGTTTCTGTGCGATTCGTCGCCAGCACATAGTTATCCGGATTCTCTGCTTGTAACATCAAATACATACCCTCAACATAATCTTTGGCGTATCCCCAGTCTCTTCTGGCATCAAGATTTCCAAGCTGTAGAAAGTCATGTTTTCCGGCTTTGATTCGGGCAACCGCATCGGTAATTTTTCGGGTTACAAACTCAGTTCCTCGAAGCGGACTTTCATGGTTGAATAAAATACCGCTACAAGCAAAGATATCGTAAGATTCCCGATAATTAACCACCGACCAATGAGCAAACAATTTGGCTGTACCATAAGGACTGCGAGGATAAAATGGCGTGCCTTCATTTTGCGGAACAGCCTGAACTTTTCCAAACATTTCCGAAGTGCTCGCCTGATAAAATTTGATATTTGTATCAACCAAACGAATGGCTTCGAGCAAATGCAAACAACCCAAACCGGTAATTTGCGCTGTCGCAATGGGTTGATCAAATGATACACCAACAAAACTTTGAGCAGCCAAATTATAGATTTCGTCCGGTCTGATGTCAGACACCATTTTGATACAATTTGCCTGATCGGTGAGATCAAATTCTACCAAGTGAAGATTCAAATTATTGGTAATTCCGAGCTCTTCTATTCGCCAGAAATTAGCTGTGGAGGTCCGACGATAGGTTCCATAGACTTCATAACCTTTTTCTAAAAGTAGCTGAGATAAATAGGCTCCATCCTGTCCTGTAATTCCTGTAACTATCGCTTTTTTCACTTTTTGAATCAAACTTTACCACTAAAACAACTCTCATTTTAACATTGTTTTCATGATTTAAACTGAATTTGTTATTATTTCGCTCTTATTGTTTTTCTTTTTAAGGTTGTTTCTAGATAATAGTTCTAAATCATTGCTTTCTTTGCTAAAATCTCCCAAATCTCGATAAAAATAATATCAATTATGAAAAGCTACACTAAAAAAATTATAATTTCCATGTTCTGTGCAGGACTTGTGTCTGTCTCCGGAGCCTCAGATTCAGATTCGGAATTTGAAAACAAAGCATTGGATCAAATCAATGTTTCATATAGTGGTGACGACAGTCGCATCGGAATCGGCATCACCGAAGATGGTGATTTTATTGGTGAGTTTTTAAAGTCATTCAATAATAGCTATCGAAACAATTTTATGGCTCAGGGCTGGTATTCCGATGGCGCTGGTGGTCTTGAGTTGGATTACCATTGGATTCCGGGCAATCCGAGTGAACAAGATTTGATTGATAACCACGAAAACCTAAAAATCAACAAATTGTTTTTAGCTGTTGATCAAAATACTTACGATGATAAAAAACTGAGTTTGGGTTTTGGACAAGAAAAACAAAATAAATTCTGGAATTTCAATCTCAGTAAAGCTCTTACAGACGAAAGACTGTCCAATCAAACTTCGACATTCAATTACAACGTCCTATATGGAACAATTGATGGTCTGGATTACATGCAAGATCAAACCATAGAAACTATCACTCGCACCTATGAACAGGCCTATGACTGGGGTGTTGGTGGACGAATTGGTAAATATTTTGACTCCAATTTAGTTCGTTTAACCGGTGGTTTGGATTACGAGAAAGGAGATTACAATTCCGATCAACTCACAGCGAGTGTTGACCTCGAGAAATACTTTAAAAATACCGGACATTCTTTAGCGTTAAGTCTCAGACAATTAAGCAAAGATGGAGACTTTGAGCTGGATAAAGACGACACTCGTGCTTATTTGATGTACCGTTATGATTTCGGTAATACTTATCAGCCAACAGAAAAATACGAAGAAGTTAAAGTTGTTGATGAGGAAGCACTGGCAAGACTTAAAGAGGAAAG
>JAGRJO010000184.1 GCA_020442725.1 Lysobacterales bacterium | reverse complement strand
TGTATTGTTCAACAGTATGAACAAAGGCATCGACAACACCATTACTAATTTGTCTATTAGATAATGTCAAAGTGGTTGAAGGATCAAGAACAGCAAATTTGGGAAACGTTAACGGAGAACCAAAAAACAACTTATCTTCACCGCGAGACATGACACTGCCAGAATTGCTTTCTGAGCCGGTTGCGGGTAATGTCAACACCACACCAAACGGAACCGCATCTTTGACTTTTGCTCCTTTACTGAGAATATCCCAAGGATCATCTCCCTGATATTTGGCAGCTGCGGCTATGAATTTTACGGCATCAACCACCGAGCCACCGCCAACTGCCAGAATATAATCAATCTGATTTTGTTGAATGATATCGACAGCTTTCATTGCCGTGTCATATTGCGGATTGGGTTCAATTCCTGAAAATTCCTGCCATGAATGGTTCTCCAAGGCATCAGAAACCTGTTGATAAACACCGTTTTTCTTGATAGAACCACCGCCATAGACTATCAGAACCTTAGAATCTTTTGGAATTTCGTTGGTAATTTTTTCGATTTGACCTTCGCCAAAGTGAATTTTTGTTGGGTTTTGAAATGTGAAATTGAGCATAATATATAATGAGTTATTTGATTATTTATAATTGACTTAAATAAGATAGCAATTGCATTTTATCAACTGGTTTAGAAAAATAAAAACCTTGATAATACTGACAATTTAGTTTTTTCATATGTTCGAGTTGTTGAGATGTTTCTACTCCTTCTGAGATGATATCTACATCCAAACTTCTGCTTAAATTAATGATACTTTTGACTAAAATTTCACTTTGTTTGTCATGAACTATTGCCTGAACGAAACTTTTATCTATTTTGATTTCATCAATTGGAAGCTTGATTATATGGGATAATGATGAAAAACCGGTGCCAAAATCATCTAAAGAAACAGACAACCCGGAATCTTTTATTATATTGAGATTTTCGACAATATTATCAACTTTATCCAAATTGATTGACTCAGTAATTTCTAAAACTAACCTGATATCATCATGAAGCTTTTCCTTGATTAAAGAAATCATGCCCTTAATATGGCTTTTGCTAACCAATTGATTTGTACACACATTGAGTGAAACTTTGAACTTTTTTGCATTTTGTTTGGAATAACTTTCAATAAATTGGTGAAAGTGTGTATTGAAATCAGAAAGAACCTGATTGATGACAAAATCTCCAATATCGTAAATTGAACCGGTTGATTCAGCAATCGGAATGAATTCATCAGGTTTGACATCACCGAGTTTTTCATTTTCCCATCTGATAAGTGCTTCAACGCCAATAATATTATTGTTCTTTATATCTATTTGAGGTTGATAAACCATGTGCATTTCATTTTTTTCCAGTGCATGGTTTAATTCTTTACTGATTAATGCTTGTTTATCTTTATTTTTATTTAAGCTTTCATCATATACGAAATAACCGGTTCTGTTCTTTTTAGCCTCATACATTGCAATGTCGGCCTTCCTTAACAGGTTGTTCATATTTTTCCCATCTTTTGGGTAGTTTGAAATTCCAACGCTAGCTCTGATAGAGAATTCTAACTCATCAATTTGCAAAGGCTGTTTAATTAGTTGTAAGAGTTCTTCGCATTTTTGAATACATTGTTTGGTATCTGTTGAAATAACGATAAATTCATCACCACCCTGACGAATACATAAGCTATTGGAATAAAACGCATTAATTTTTTTAGAAACTAATTTTATAACCATATCTCCTATATCATGACTATGCAAATCATTAATTTCCTTGAAATCATCAAGATCGATGAACATTACACAGGCTTTATCAAACTTATTTTTTATGACATTATTAAAAACTTTGATTAAATGTCTGGTATTGGGTAAACCTGTGAGCTGGTCGTGCTCAGCTAAATAAGCTAAGTTTTTTTCTGATTGCAATTGTATTTTTTCGTGATACTTAAATAATTTATACAAAACCAGGTTGAAAATGGTCAGAATTAGAGCTACCCAGCCGATTGGAGGCAGGAGCTTAGAGTAAAGGTTGCTTATGTTTTTCTTTGTGAGAATAAAAAGATCATAAGTACCCTCATAACTTATTGCTGCTATTGAGTACCCTTGAGGGTAGCGGGGGTATATTAAGCTAACAATTAAATTAGGGTTGGATTGCAAATCTTTTCGGGCATATCCAGTATGCTTTGTCATATTTTTATCAAAATTTAATAAATACTTTTCATTTATTGGTTTGGAATAAATATCTTGATTTGGAAGAACTGTTTCGGGAAAGTAGTATTGAAAATAATTATCTGATCTGACAATTGATAGTTCTATATCACTTTGGTTAGATAGGCTTCCCCATGGGCTGTTTCCACCAGTCAGTTTGATTCCACCTGCCAGTATCGCTATGGCATTGTGATTTTTATCTGATATTCGATATCGGATAGGTGCAACCCATTGTTTAAGTTCATCAAGATAATATGTTCTGCCCATGACCAGATTATTCGATTGTAAAACTTTCTGAAATGATTTGGATGTTTCAGGAGTCGATTTTAGGTTTGGAATATTGGATGCATCCATATTTGAGCTGGCTATCAGAACATCGCCTTCCAGTGATGCTAATCCGACCCCTGCGAAAGCCGGATTATTTGAAAGTAACGTGTCTAAAATTTCTATAGCTTTTTGTTTATTGTTGAAAAGTCCAACATCTATTAAACGTTCACCAGTTGCTTTGAGTAGAGCTTCATCAATTTTAAGAATTGAATTCATCGATGACTGAACCATGCGATTTGTGAACTGAAGTTCAGTTTTGGTCTCAGAAACTAAGGTCCTCCAAGTGAAGTAGGTAGCGAGAAGCAATATTAGAACTGAGGCGAACAGTATAAGAAAATATAGTCGCCAGAAAGTTTTGCGTCTTTTTTCAGGAGATTTAATCATTTCTAATTCCGCAAATCAACAATACGCCAAAGTGTGTGAAATTGATAGCCATAGTTAGTCATTATAAGTCAGTTATATTATTGTTTTCCAGATTTAGCGAGAAACTTTAGGTTTATCTATATGCTTTTTCAAAAAGAATTCACAAAGCCAAGAATATGTGAAGAAGAGTCGAATACAATTTCAACAAGAAAAGTAAGACGTGTATTCAATAATTTTGTCTTTACAAAGCCCGAGACTATTCTTACGGGCTTTGTATTCAAGGTTAATAGAAAGTTATTTCACATTTTGTAAGTGTTCTACAAACTCAACAGGTCCTTTGAAGCCAAAGAAACTGGAACTTTTTTGCAATTTACCATTGGTAAAGAACAGTGTCGCCGGAGGTCCGATAATATTGAATCGTTTCATTAAATCCTTGTCGGTTTCGTCCTGTTTAGTGACGTCGGCTTTAAGAACCAGGAATCGTTCTAATTCTTTTTGAACCGGTTCTTTGGAATAGGTTGCTGATTCCATTTTGATACATTCCACACACCAATCGGCATAGAAATCCAGCAGAACCGGTTTTTCAGATTCACTGATGGCTTTTTGTAAATCGTCATAGGATTTGACTTTAGTGAACGTGAATTCAAACTTGGTCAACGGATGCATAAAATTGGTGTGCCCTTTGATGACTCCGATAATTTCTACTACACCAATAGCCAGTAATGCAAGTTTAAAGATAAAAAACAATGCGAGTGTTTTGCCTTGGGCTCCGTTTTTGACGGCATATTTAAACCAGAAAACAGAAGATAATAGTGCTAAAGTTCCGAATAAGGCTAAAGTGACTCGTCCAGGAATGATTCGTGATAAGAACCAAATCGCCATTGCTAACAAGGCAATGCCGAAAAAGGCTTTGACGACATTCATCCAGCCACCCGAACGTGGCATCCATTTGCCTGCGGAAGCACCGATGAGTAATAATGGAACGCCCATTCCTATAGACATGGCAAATAATGCAAAACCACCGACAACCGGATCACCGGTATTGGAAATATACAAAACCGCTCCGGCTAAAGGCGGTGCTACGCAAGGTCCGACAATGATTGCAGAGAGGAAGCCCATGATTCCGACGCCAATGTAAGTACCTGATTTTTGCTTGTTACTGATTCCGGAAAGTTTATTTTGCCAAGAAGCCGGTAGTTGCAAATCGTAATAACCAAACATTGACATTGCCAAAGCCACAAATA
>JAGRJO010000183.1 GCA_020442725.1 Lysobacterales bacterium | reverse complement strand
ATCATCAATTATTAAGTTCGGCTTATTGGGCGTTTGTTTTTGAAAAGAGCTGTTATAGACAGCAATTCCTTTTTCTGTGACTATCACCGGTGTTTCATCAACGGATAATATGTCAACGATTGCATTTGATGGCAGCCCGTTTTCAGTTGTGTAAACGCTGTAACTTTTTGTTTTGATGTCCACCTCGACAACGCCTGAGTCGAGAGTACGAATGAGCATTACATCATCTTTAATGCTTTTAATTTGGTATAAGGAAACAGTCGGCAAAATATGAGAGTAACTTTGATTTGAAGCTGATAGTTTAACTCCATCCCAAATGAGTAGCTCAAGACTACCATTTATAATAGCCCAAACATTTTTTTCATTGGACTCAATATAGAAACCGGTAATTTGATGGCCGGCAGGGTCACGATAAACTTCTTTAATTTGAAGCGTATTAAGGTCTAAGGTCTCTATTCCATAGGTCGTTGCAAGCCATAATGTTTCGCCAATACCTTTATCAAGTTGGTTGACAATATGTCCTTTGAGTTGGTTTGTCTCTTTGTTTGGAATCAAGCGGGCTATCATTTCATCTTTGTCAAAATAGCCCAGAGTTTCTTCATCAAACAGGTTAAAATAAAAGCGATTGGACTCAGTGTCCCGGTATAAATTTCGTGCGCTGTCTAGTCGCTTACCGTTTATATCAATAACACTGAAAACTTCACTTGTTTCCAGATTAATTTTATCAACACCACTAACTGTACTAACCCAGAGAAAACCGACTTCTTCCTTATCTGCAAAAATCGCATCTATTTTTGCAGATTCTTTGCTTCTATCAAAATAGTACGAATTGACAAAACTAAGTTCATTTTTGATAAACTCATATAACTCAACTTTTTGAGGAAACTCTCCAATCCAAAGTTTTTTATCGCTTGCAAATGCCCTTTGAGTGGTAACGTAAGATTGTTCATCAGCAACTTGAGCCGGAAAATAAATGTTGTATCGGTTCCAGTCAGAAGCTAACTTTACAACCCCGGAATCTTCGGTGCCAACCCAGATATTGCCGTCATCACCCTCAACCAACCCATTCACCGTACCCTGAAGGCGAATTTTTTCTCCATTTTCAAAGAGTTGAACTTTATAAAGGTTATTATTAGTGAATAAAACCAATGACGACGTCGTTCCTATCCAAATATTATTATGCCGGTCTATCATGATTCGCCGGACGGATGTCGCAGTATTGTCATGATACTTGGAGAGAGTGGCTTTTGATATCAGCACATCAAACTCTTTGGTTGTTTCATTATATTTAAATGCTCCCGGAAAGCCCCCGGCATAAATTTCTCCGGCAGGAGATTCTGTAAAACCATAGATGGGAGTTACATCTCCGAACTCTTGTCCCATATAAAAATCAAACACCTTGGAACTTCCGGTATCAATTTCGTATAGAAAGACTTTCGCATCAACCGTAGAAACCCAAAGTCTGTTTCGACTATCAATTAAAAGCTCATAGGTTTGATCGGATGTTAGCCAAGCATTTTCATTCGATGGCAAATGTTTAGTGAATGTCTGTTTTTGGGTATCCCACATATAAATACCTTCTCCATAAAGAGAAAACCAGACATTTCCGGATTGATCATTGTCCATGCCGAATAGATTGGAGTTAGGCAGCTTGAATAAATCTGAGTCACGATTGACATTACTGCTAAAAGTTTTGGTAAACTTATCAAAAATTGTGATACCAACAGAACTAACAGACAACCAGATTTTATTGTCCGGCATTGACATAACCTGTTCAATATACGGCTCAGGAAGAGAGTTCGGGTCAGACTTGTCTTTAAAGTAATTTACAAATTTAGAGGAATCATAACGGGAGAGACCATTTTTTGTTCCTACCCAAATAAAACCTTCATCATCTTGAATCAGATACTGAACATTATCGTTGGCTAAACCGCTTTTACTGTTATAAGATTTTGCCGGAATGTTTTTGATGGGAAGGCTTTCTGCTTTTGTTTGAGAAACAAACAACAGAGAGAGAATCACAAAAACAGTGGAAATGTTTTTAATCACAGAAATCAAATATTGGTCACAGATATGTTTTATATCAAAAAAAAACAAAATAATCTAGAGACGAAAACAAAAACTTGAAAACCCTGACAAAAACCCAAAATTACATTTTTACGGCGGATTGAGCCAAAATAAATAAAAACCGGGAAAACATTATGTCACAAAGTATGCATGCCTATCGGGGAACCACAATTGTTGGGTTTAGAAAAGGAAATCAAGTTGTTATCGGCGGTGACGGACAAGTCACACTTGGAAACACAGTGATGAAAAGTAACGCCAGAAAGGTCAGAAGACTCTATCGCAACGAAGTGATTGCCGGCTTTGCCGGAGCAACCGCAGATGCGTTCACTTTATTTGAAATTTTTGAGGCTAAACTGGAAAAACACTCCGGCCATTTGGTTCGCTCAGCCGTTGAAATGGCAAAAGAATGGCGAACCGACAGAAGGCTTGGACGTTTAGAGGCTTTACTAGCCGTTGCTGATAGAGAAACCTCTTTGATTATTTCGGGTAACGGTGATGTGATAGAACCTGAACATGGTTTGATAGCTATTGGCTCAGGAGGTGCTTTTGCCCAATCAGCCGCCCTGGCTCTCATGAGAAATACAGATTTATCCGCCAGAGAAATTGTTGAAAAATCACTCGAAATTGCTGCGGATATTTGTATCTATACCAACAAAAACCACACCATTGAAGAATTAAATACATAAGGAAAAACATAATGTCAAACATGACGCCCAGAGAAATTGTACAAGAACTCGATAAACATATTGTCGGGCAAACATCTGCAAAAAGAGCCGTTGCTATCGCATTGAGAAATCGTTGGAGAAGAATGCAGCTTCCGGAAAAAATGCGAGCTGAAATCACACCAAAAAACATTTTAATGATCGGTCCCACAGGTGTTGGTAAAACCGAAATTGCTCGCAGATTGGCAATTTTGGCAGATGCTCCTTTTATTAAGGTTGAGGCAACCAAATTTACCGAAGTTGGTTATGTCGGCAAAGATGTCGAGTCGATTATCCGTGACTTGATTGAGAACTCTATCAAAATGCGTAGAGAGCAAGCGGTCACAAAGGTAAAAGCACGAGCCGAAGCGGCCGCAGAACAAAGGGTTCTGGACTATTTAATACCAAAATCTCCGTCCCCTATTCCGGGTGAAGAGATCGAATCAAAAAACAACTCAACCCGCCAAAAGTTTTTAGATAAACTCCGAAACGGAGAGCTGGACGATAAAGAAATTGAAATCGAGGTTAAAACGAGCTTAGGGGTTGAAATTATGGCTCCTCCGGGAATGGAGGAAATGACAGACCAATTGCAAGGGATGTTTGAAAATATTGGACGAAAGAAAAAACAAACCAAAAAGCTCACCATAAAAAAAGCCTTGCCAATTCTTGAAAGTGAAGAAGCGGCTAAGTTAATCAATGATGATGAAATCAAACAAACAGCAATTCAGAATGCGGAACAAAACGGCATCATTTTTATTGATGAAATTGATAAAGTCGCTAAATCTTATGGAACCGGCGGAGAGGTTTCTCGCGAAGGCGTACAAAGAGATTTGTTGCCACTAATTGAAGGGAGCACTGTAAACACTCGCTATGGAGCGATTAAAACAGACCACATGCTTTTCATAGCATCAGGAGCTTTTCATTTGGCGAAGCCATCAGATTTGATTCCGGAGCTACAAGGACGATTACCGATTCGAGTAGAGCTCAGAGCGTTGACAGCCGAAGATTTTGCCAGAATACTGACCGAGCCGGAGGCATCTTTGACGGAGCAATATGTAGCATTGATGAGCACTGAGAATGTTGAGCTTGAATTTACCGAGTCAGGAATTAAAAGAATAGCCGAGGTTTCATTCGCCGTGAATGAAAAAACCGAAAACATTGGAGCTCGCAGGTTACACACCGTTCTGGAGCGACTGTTAGATGAGGTGTCATTCATCAGCTCGGACAACTCGGGCGAGAAGTATGTGATTGATGCTGCCCATGTTGATAAGAACCTCGCCGAGCTGGCTCAAAACGAAGATTTATCTCGTTATATTTTATAAAACAAACCAAAAGTTTGAGTTAAACCAACAACATAAGAGATAATAGACGGATTGATTTGAAACATAGGAAAACAAAATGAAACAAAAAATACAATTGTTTGTTGCTGTTGCATTAATCGCTTTGCTTCAGGCTTGTGGAGACAAAGACGCATCTAAAACAGAGATAAACACAAACAGCCCTGATGGAGCTTTGATGTCAATGGTTCAGTCTTTGAAAAACAATGATGTGAATGCCATTATGAAACTGAGTCTCACTGACG
>JAGRJO010000182.1 GCA_020442725.1 Lysobacterales bacterium | reverse complement strand
AATTAATGTTTGTTTGAATTCGTTTAGAAGTTTTGGATCAGTTGCAGAAATATCAGCTAATGTGAGCAAATATAAGGAACGAAGTTTTAACAAGTCACCAACTTGTTCAGAAAACTTACTAATGACATCCGGGTCGCTCAAATCTCTTTTTTGGGCCGTTTCACTCATAATCAGGTGATATTTGACCAGCCAAACGACCAGTTCGGTATTTTCTTCATTGATATTGTGATTTTGACAAAATTCCGCAACATCAATTGCTCCTAGATCAGCATGCCTTCCTTGACGGCCTTTGGCAATATCATGAAACATGGCTGCTATGTAAAGTAAATAGGGATTTGGAATTTGTTTAAAAATTTCATAAGTGTTTTTAGCCGGGTTGTCTGCATTTCTAAAGTTATACAAATTCCTTACGGCAAACAAACTGTGTTGATCAACGGTATAAATATGAAATAAATCAAACTGCATGCGTCCGACGATTCGACCAAAAACCGGCAAATAACGAGCCAAAATTCCCAGACGATTCATTTGGGTTAATACAACATCAACCCTATCATCTTGTTGTAAAATCTGCAGAAACTGCTCTCTGATTTGAAGGTTGTTGCAAAACTCATCATTAACTTGCTTGATGTTGTGTCGCATTGCCCTCAGCGTTCCGGCACGGATTCCCTGAATATCCGTGTGCTTCTGGAGCAGAAGAAATAGTTCAAACCAAACTGTTGGAGTGTTACGAAATAAATCCGTATCATTTATCTCAATGAAACTGTTGACACTCTTAAACCTTTCATTCAAATGTCTGATTTCATGGTTTTGTTTTTTTCGCAAAATCTTTTCATCAAATAATTGCAACAGCAATGAATTCAGGCGTTCCAGTTGCATGGCATTGCGATAGTAAATTTGCATGAATTGCTCAACTGCGGGATTTTTTTCTCCCTCGTCATTAAAACCAAATACTTTTGCGAGTTTGAGTTGATGATCAAATAAAATTCGATCCTCCTTGCGTTTGGCAATAATATGCAAGGCAAAGCGGACTTTCCAGAGAAAGTTCTGGCCTTTTTGCAGTCGGATAAACTCGTGTTCACTGAGAAAATCATAATCGACCAATTCGTGTAAAGATTCAGCTTGATAAAAGCGTTGCACCACCCATGAAATCATCTGAATATCACGCAATCCACCGGGACCTTCTTTCAGGTTCGGTTCGACATTGTAAGCGGTTTCGCTGAATTTATGATGTCTTTGTTTTTGCTCTTCGAGTTTGGCAACAAAAAAATCTTTGCCTTTCCAAATCTTTTTGGTAGATACGGATTTTCTCATCTTATTGAATAACTTTTTATTGCCTTTGATGAGTCTGGATTCCATCAGGTTTGTTGCTATTGTGATATCGCTTTGCGCATATTCAAAGCATTGCTTGACTGTCCGAACCGATGAACCAACATCTAATCCTAAGTCCCAAAGTGATTGGATAAAACCTCTTAATTTATTTTTATAACTTTTTGATTTTTTTGGAATTATAATTAGTAAGTCAACATCAGAATAGGGGTGAAGTTCGCCTCTGCCAAACCCACCAACAGCAACCAGAGCGAGTTTTTTTTTGAAACCAAGGCTATTCCAGATTTGTAAAACTAACTGCTCAACGTACCAGGCACGAGTTTTTACCAGTTTGGCAACCTGAGACTGATCCTTGAGAAAATCATTTGTCAGGTTTTCATCCGCTTTTTTCAGTAGTTTTTTATAAACCTCCAGCGAAATTTTCTGAGATTTCTGAAGTTCAAGAACATCCAGATAATTTTCAGCATTCAGCGGAGGAGCAATCCGGGACATTCTCTAATAATCAAACTGATATTTGTCAGAAACTGTCAATACTTCGACACCTGTTTCGGTGACGACCATTGTGTGTTCCCATTGAGCGGATAAACTTCTGTCCTTGGTAACAACGGTCCAGCCGTCATTGAGCAATCTGGAGTGACGTTTGCCAAGATTAATCATGGGTTCAATCGTGAAAGTCATGCCTTTTTTGAGTGTGACTCCGGTTCCTTTCATACCATAATGCAAGACTTGTGGAGCTTCATGAAATGTATTGCCAATTCCATGTCCGCAATATTCTCGCACAACGCTAAATCCATGTTTGTGAGCATGTTCAGCAATCGCATAACCGATATCACCCAACTTAATACCAGGCGCCACCATACGAATACCAATTTCCATGCATTGTTTTGTCACATCAATGAGTTTTTGTGCACGCCCTGAAACTTTTCCAACGACAAACATGCGCGAGGTATCTCCATACCATCCATCTTTGATGACCGTAACATCAATGTTCACGATATCACCATTTTTTAATTTTTTATCGGCAGGGATGCCATGACAAATGACTTGGTTGATTGATGTGCAAATTGATTTGGGAAATCCATTGTAGTTTAATGGAGCAGGTATCGCACCCTGAACATTGACAATGTAATCATGACAGATTTTATCAAGCTCTTCGGTTGTAACACCGGCGACAACGTGAGGCTCAATCATATCGAGAACTTCAGCTGCCAAACGTCCGGCAACCCGCATTTTTTGAATTTCTTCTTCGGTTTTTATTGAAATTGGCTCCATTAATACAATTTGGAATTTGAAAAAACGCTATTGTAGCCTAATTTTGAAAAAAAATATGAAAAACACTATGAAACAGTTATTATTGATTTCTTTGTTGCTATTGGTTCTATCACACTATGATTAAATCTTTATTAGTTTTGATACTCATAATTATCTCTAATCAAGCGGGTTCGGTGAAAATTATTGGATTAGAAGATGACGGAAAAACTCCATTGCAGAAGTTTTTAGATAATCAGCTGATTTCCGGTGTTTATGATGTCCATAATCCCATATATTGTTCACAAAAAGCCAAGAAACAATACTTGCCAGAAATTTTGCCATTAGATACTGTTCTCAAAGTAATGAAAAATGGTAATCAAGTGACGGTAAAAGGTAATATGGATATATTGGTCTCAATTATCAAAAGAGCGTTAGAAATTCTCAATAATAACAATGACTTAATGACTTATAAAAAACACGTTTGTGTCGGTTTTTTCAATGATGAGAAAGCTATCAATGGCAATGCATATTCGCATGGTCATGGGTACATGATTTTTGATTTCAAATTGATTCAATATTTGTACAATTTGCCGGATGAAATGCGAAGCTCGTGGGTGTTTGACTATCTGGCTTTGCATGAGTTTGCTCATCAGTTGCAATATTGGAATGCTGATGAAGAGATTTTGAATGTAGTCAAAAACAAGCAAAGCTCCAAAAACTCTGAACTGGCAGCAGATTGCGTATCTGCCGCACTATTAACAAACATGAACATTGGATTGCCACCGGATCTTTTTGATGTGAGTGCCGTGGGAATTACCGGCGGAGCTTATGCTCTTGGTGATTTTTTATATGAATCACCGGATCATCACGGCACGCCCGAAGAACGGAAAAAAGCGGCTCAGTTTGGTATTAACATGATAATTGATAATATGGATGCAATCAAATCCGGGATCTTGAAACATACAAGTGGTTCTATTCTTAAAAGTTGCAACACTTTTGTGAAGCTGACACTTAATTAATATTCAGGAGTTTGACATGGAATTGTCGGAGTTGTTAAATCTGTTAAACACTCAATTTTTAAACCAATACCGAACTAAAATCATTGGTGGTTTTACCGAGCCTTTTTATAAAACTTTTACTGATGATGAGTTTGCAGAAATTCAATTTTCCCACGATTATATTCGCAGTGCTTTGCATGAACTGGCTCACTGGTGTGTGGCAGGTAAAGAGCGGCGAAAACTCGATGATTTTGGCTATTGGTATGCACCGGATGGGCGTACTCAAGATCAACAAAATAAATTCTTCAAAGTCGAAGTCAAACCGCAAGCCATCGAATGGGCTTTTTCAATTCTCTGTGATGTTAAGTTCGAGCCAAGCATGGATAATCTCAATAATGCGACAGAAGGAGCGGAACAGTTTACTCTTGATGTGAAGAATCAACTTGAAGATTATATACAGAATGGTTTTAGTAAGCGTGTTAGTGAGATTTTGAGGTTATTAGCTAATGAACAGGGTATTGGAGATATTTATGATTATATCGTAAATATTTTGGGTTATTCCGAGTGAGTGGAACGATCGGAGAATTCTGAAAACTGTCTAAGGAACACAGAGTTCACAGAGAAAACACGGAGTTGCACAGAGTTTTTTTTTATTATCCGTCATACCTGCGCAGGCAGGTATCTCACTAATTTCAGTCTCGCTCCAATGCTCTGAGACTGTGAAATAACATATAGAAAAATCATCGTAAATATGGATTGTTCTCATTTTTCTATATTGTACTAAATTTAT
>JAGRJO010000181.1 GCA_020442725.1 Lysobacterales bacterium | reverse complement strand
ACTCTTGCAAGTTCTCGTTTCAACCGTGCCATTTCTTCATCCCGAGCATGACCTTTTCCTGAAAAGGCCTTTTCACCTTCGGCTGCCTGTTCCCGTCGCCAACGACTAATCATATTAGCATTCAGCCCGAGTTCTTCGCCAAGTTCACTCAGGGAAATACCACTTTGATAGGATAATTTAACTGTTTCCTGTTTAAATTCTTTGGAAAAC
The DNA here is from genome assembly GCA_020442725.1 of Lysobacterales bacterium. Classification (GTDB taxonomy): domain Bacteria; phylum Pseudomonadota; class Gammaproteobacteria; order Xanthomonadales; family Marinicellaceae; genus NORP309. The sequence continues at coordinate 4,172 of JAGRJO010000181.1, read as the reverse complement.
TTTCTTCTGCTTGTCATAAACACCTCTGTTTAAATGGTTTATAATAACCTTTTCAGATGTGTCCGTAAAATCGGGGTAGAACCCTTTTTCCTGTAATAGGAGCTAATCTGCTAGTCTTTTCATGGTCAGGATTGGCCATGGAAAGGTTTGTTTGTGTTCTACCACTCGATAGGTTGTCAGCAGATTTAATAATTGATGTCAAAACTCACTCCGTTCTAGTATAGTTTACTTTAGTTTAAGCCAACTCATGTCACTGGTCAAACAAACTCTGATTTAAAATCTCTCATCGAATATCGACAATTAAACATGGAACATGAATTCGATGTTATCACACCTCTTTTATGTCAATACCTTAAATTTTTCCCGCTGATGGAGATGGAGGATTTTGCCATGACATACAAAGAAGTCAGATTTATACCTTTGCGTTACTAACAACTTTTTAAATCAAGATTCCAAGTGAGATTCCGTATCGCGCTTCGCTTGTACGGAATGACGGGGTGTTTTTTTAATTTGTGCATCATTCTGCGTATTCTTTGAGGGCTTTGCAATACTTAAAAATACCGTGTCATCTCTGTAAAAGTTTATTCTTTAAACCCATCATTAACTTTATGTCCCTCATGGTCAATAATATTTTTTATGAAGATCATTAGCATTCGCTCAGGATGACAGATTTACCAATTAAAAAACCCTGCAACTTGCAGGGTTTATAATTAAATCAAGACTTTATGTAACCTAAAACATTTTATTAAAACTTTTTAGAACGTCTCAATCTGCGATTGCGAACACGGCTGACGGCTTCTTGATTTTTTATTTTTGACCAGTCATCAAAGGTAAATTTTTCACCTTTGGCATAGACTAAACGAGTGCGGCAGAAATCTTTATACTCATCCAATTCATCACTCACATCATCCATTGTGTTATCAATGATGATACAATCATCCAGATAACCGATTCCCGGAATGTGATCTGGAATAATATCTTCATCATCGACAAAATATTTAATTGTTGCGTTGATTTTTTTCAGATTTTCTTTATCCGATTCCCAGGTTTTATCGGAAATCATCGCAATCATTGATTCCAATGATGAGGTTTGCTCGATGATATATCCATCAGAATCAGACGCTCTGATTTCAGCAATTTTTTCTTTGGCATGTTTAATATCGCTGTCATTAATCACCGAGCCATGATTTTTTACAAATTGATTAAAATGCTCTTTAACTTGGTTGTCAATATCAATTGAAATAGAAACCATATTCACCCCTGTTGTTATAGTTAATTTTGTTTTTATTATGCCTCAAAACCATCCGAAGATAAATACCAGGTTTATATTTAACTAAATGATTTTATCGACTCTGTTTCTCTTACCAACGAATAGGATTGGAATATGTAACAACATAAATAATTCTATGGATGCGGAGATACAAAGCCCAAAAGAAAATACCAACCAGCTTTTGTAATACCAACTAATTGAAACCAGTAACGAATAAATGACGGCTTCAATATACCAAAATATAGATTTAGTAAAAAATCCTTGATTGGAAAGTTCTATGCCTATTCCACAATAACTGCAATTTTGTTTGCTCTGACCAAGAATTAGGTTTAGAACCTGAAGAGCTGAGATGCTTTTTTCGCTGCAATGAGGACATGTTCTTCTGAGAATCATTATTGTTTTGTTTGAGTATTTATCGCTATTTTGATAATTTCAAATCTTGAAATCAACTCAATTTCTTAAAAAACTGATTCATAAGGGACAAAGCCCTTGGGAATGCTTTCTTTCAATGCAATTTGTGGTTTGTGATAGACCTTGCTGTCATAAATATATCTTAGAAGATTGTCACGAACCTCAGCTTTTGCCAAATGAGCAATGCCAACTGCATGCTCGGCAATGTTCAAGCCCATAGGATTGAATGCTCCATTCTCAGTCACAATAATTACCGGATCGGCTGCAATGGCTGTGGTGGTGATTCCTTCAGGGCATAATTCCATGATTTTTGAAACGCTTTTGCGGGTTTCTGACTTCATTGCAATAATTCCATAACCTTGTTTAGACAGATAGGAACCCCGAAGAAAATCGGCTTGCCCGCCAATTCCGCTATAAATCATTCTGCCTTGTAAGGAATCTGCCCAAATGTTGCCGTGTAAATCGACACCAATAGCGCTATTGATAGCGGTCATTCGATGTTGTTGGGCAATTTTCAAAACGCTGTTGGTAGTATCGCAAGGACGTGATTGAACTGAGCTGTTGAAATTCAGCCACTCATAGCCTTGTTTACTACTGGATAGAAAAATACTGGCAATAGCAAAATTAACTGCTGAATATTTGTTGGTTACAATTCCTTCAGTAATCAACTCTCGCATTGAATCTGAAAAAAGCTCGGTGTAAATTCCAATGTCTTTCACGCCTTTTTTTATAATGGCATCGGTGACCGCAGCTGGAACTTCGCCAATTCCGTATTGCAATGTACTGCCATCCTGAATGTACAATTCGGCAATAAGGTTACCAATCTTTCGAGCGATTTCATCAGGTTCTTGCACAGGACTGACAGGCAATTCATAATCGGTATCAATCAAATAATCAATTTCAGATTCTTTGATTGTTGTTCCTAAGACAAAAGGCATTTGTTTGTTTCTTTCAGCGATAACCAGACCGTTATTGGATTTAGCGGTTTCAACTGCAGCTTTGAGACCTTCAACCGTGCTTCCATAGCTGTAATTTCCGCCGTTATCAGGTCCGGAAACGGTCAACAAAACGACATTTGGTTTGAGATAATCCCGAACTTGATGCGGTATGTCCGAGAGATGCATCATTTGATAAGAAGCCTGTCCGTGATTAAGCACTTCTCGCGAATGGGAACCGGCAAACAAAACCCTGTGGTTGATACGTTTGCAGACATGCTCTGAAAAAATTTCGCCAATATCACCGAGTAATAACAAACTGAGAATATCAATATCCTTAATGTTTTCATCAGCGATGATTTGTTTCAACAAAACTTGCGGAGTGGTTGCATTGCCGGCTGAATATAAAAGTGTTCCCGGTGGCAGAAAGTCTTTATTGATGATGTCTTCGACCTTGTTGAGTATTTTCATGTGTTTGAATTTTTACGATTGGTGTGCATCATATTCGATAAACGGAATCAATAATTTGACTGCAATCAATTGAGCAGAAGTTTCATGTTTTATTGCTTTTCAAACCTCTGCTAAATTATAAAATTCGGCTCAAAGTTTACACAGCGGCTGAAAGTTTCTGTACAATATCAGACATTTCGTGACTTTATAATATCCATGTATGATTTTCTGATAATATTGGTTATTCTTGCCGGCAGTGTCGGAGTTTTACTCTATTTTGTCGGCTGGATGAATACTATTTTCATGGCATTAGGGAAAAAACAATACTCAATGGGTGCGGTGCTTTTTATTCTCAATCCATTATCAATTGCTTATTGCATAAAGAATTGGCAGGATGCTTCCAAACAAGGTAAGCAGCTCATTATCGGCTTTGTGTTGATGTGTTGTACAATTATCCCATCTTATTTTTTTATTGATAAAATTTCATTTTAAACATGAAGAAACTGGAACACTTATTCAAAAACAACACTGACTGGGCGGAAAAAATTAAAGCCGAGAACCCGAATTTCTTTAAAGAATTAGCAGAACAACAATCCCCGGAATACCTGTGGATTGGATGTTCAGATAGTCGAGTTCCTGCAAATCAGTTATTGAGTCTGGCACCCGGTGAGGTATTTGTCCATCGTAATATCGCCAATGTGGTTGTTCATACTGACATCAATTGTTTATCGGTTTTGCAATTTGCGGTTGATGTGCTCAAAGTGAAACATATTATCGTTTGTGGACATTATGGCTGTGGTGGAATCAATGCTGCAATCAACAAAACTAAGCACGGCCACAATACCCGCGAAGCCAATCTCATTGATAACTGGTTGGGACACATCGAAGATGTGGCTCGTTTTCATAAAGATGAACTGCAAAATCTAAATGAAGAACAATACCAACAAAGACTTTGTGAGTTGAATGTCATCGAGCAGGTGAACAATGTTTGCAACACTTCGATTGTCAACAAGGCTTGGAATCAAGGTGCTGACTTGACAGTACACGGTTGGATTTACGATATTAACAACGGTATTCTAAAAGATCTTGATGCCAGTACAAATACC
>JAGRJO010000180.1:2536-4383 GCA_020442725.1 Lysobacterales bacterium | reverse complement strand
ATTCGGGCAGAAAGTTGCTTGACTGTGACTGAAGACTCTAATGAACCATTGATTAATGCTTGGAACAAACCACCGGCGACCCAGAATAATTGCTTTTCCTCAACATTTGAAATAACTGTTTTCAGTTTATCAAAGATAACTTGTATTTTTTTCAAGTTATCAATTTCATCGTTTCCTTTAAGCCAGTTTAACAGGCAAATCTGATAAGCTGACCTGATTTTTCCAACAACCTGAGCTAGTTGATTTTCACTGAGTGAAAAGCTGGTGTTTTGTTTGGACTCAGGCACACCAAGACTTAAATCGGGTGTAAACAAAGCACTTTCTGAGAGTAGTGAGTCTCCTTTTACTGTTCTTAAGTCATTAACCAAAGGCAAAAGAACCATCGGAATATCTTTATATCCCAACTGAACCCGTTCAAGATAATCCGGCAACAATAATATTGCGCGTATTAATACGTCAAAAGCATCTTTCTCGGAGTCAACCTCTTTAGCAATCAATTTGTTGACCACTTGCTCCATTTCTTCGGCAACCATGGCAGCACCATAAAGCTCTACCATTTTTAAAGTTCCCTGCACTTGATGCAAATAAGTCGCACAAAGCTGTAATTGGTTCTCGTCTTCCGGATTTTCAACATACTCTTCTAAAGCTGACTGGGCTTTCTTCAGAGTTTCGTCAAGCTCTTTTTTGACCCATATCAGCGTTGAAAAGTCTATTTGTTCGATATTGCTCATACTATATTAACTTTCTCGTTTATATGCTATAGTCCATTTGTATTTGTAATTCTTTCCAGCAAACTGACAATCTCCAAAACAGTCTATTAAAGCCAGATTAAATCATTTCCTAAGATTAATTTTTGAAGTCCTTCACAACATTAACAATTAAAATTCTTCAGTCGGTAACTTAAAGTCTTGTACCGACAATCTCAATTCATTCGCCAACTCCACCAGGTTCCCAATCGACTCCGCTGTTTGTTGCGTACCAACAGAGGTTTGGGTGGTAATTTCCTGAATCACGTTCATCGTTCCTGATATGTTTGTTGCAGCGACCGATTGTTGCTTAGCAGATTCGGAAATATTCTGAATCAATTCCGCCAAGTCATTCGATACCGCTTCAATCTCGGTCAAGGCATCACCGGCGTTCTCCGCACGTTTCGCACCATCAACCACCTCAGCAGTTGTTTGTTCCATTGAAGCCACCGCTTCGTTGGTATCTGACTGAATTGTTTGTACTAATGTCTCAATCTGTTTGGTTGCATTCGATGCACGTTCCGCCAATGATTGTACCTCGTCGGCAACAACCGCAAAACCACGACCCGCTTCACCGGCAGAAGCCGCCTGAATCGCTGCGTTCAATGCCAGAATATTTGTTTGTTCGGAAATGTCATTAATCAATTCAACGATGTTACCAATTTCCTGCGAGCTCTCACCCAATCGTTTAATTCTTTTCGATGTTTCTTGAATCTGATTACGAATATTATCCATCCCTTCAATGGTTTGGCGCACGATTTCAGCACCATTATGTGCAATCAATACCGATCTTTGCGCAACGTCTGCTGATTCAAGAGAGTTAATAGATACTTCGTCAATCGAAACTGCAATTTCGTTAATCGCTGTCGATGCATTGGTAATTTGTTGAGCTTGGTGTTCACTCGCTTCGGCAAGGTGTAATGCTGTTGCCTGTGCTTCCTGAGCCGCTGATGCCACACCAACCGATGCGTCGTTAATTGTTTTTACCAACGATCTCAACGCTTCTACCGCGAAGTTTACAGAATCAGCGATTGCCCCGGTGATGTCCTCACTCACCGTTGCGTTTACGGTTAAATCACCATCCGCCAACGAGCCCATTTC
>JAGRJO010000180.1:0-2437 GCA_020442725.1 Lysobacterales bacterium | reverse complement strand
GTCAGCGATTGCCCCGGTGATGTCCTCACTCACCGTTGCGTTTACGGTTAAATCACCATCCGCCAACGAGCCCATTTCATCAAGAAGTCGCAAAATCGCTAATTGGTTTCTCTCATTCAGTTCCTGAGCCACTTTTGCTCGTTTTCTATCATTTTTGGTCATAGAGAATAAAATGACTATCAACCACAACAGAGATAAACCACCTAACGCATACTGCACTTCAACAGAAGGAAACTTAGGAATTATCCCTTTCAACACTTCTGACAAATCATTCGCTTTATTAATGAAAGTCGGAATATCATTTCCGATATCTTCCGTCGCAACTTGTGCTTCATAAAGCTCCTGAGCGTTCATCACCTCTTCAATATCGCCTTGAAGACTGGAGAAAATATTATAAACCTGACCGAGAGACTCCAATACAGTATCGTCTGTTACTGCTTTAATAGTATCATCGCCATTAAACATTCCGTTCAAGACTCGAGAGAACCTTCTGGTATCCGATGCCAAATCTTCAGATGCTTGAACTGCGGCCATACCACCTTTTAGAACCTCACCCATACGTCTTAACATTCTGTCTGCAAGCACTTGTTGCTCTCCGGCGAGTTTAATAAGTTCACGATCCCCTTTGATGACCACTAGTTGGTTTACAACCTCATTGTTTTTTGATTGCAAGAGAGGAATTTCAGATGCGAATTTATTATAAATCGCATTCATATCCTGAATAAGAACCTGCTTATCAAGAATCTTATCAACATTGCTCTGTATTGTGAACCAGGAAGTATTAAGAGTATTTATACTATCATTCGCTGCAACCGGAACTCGAGGGTATCTTTTATCTTTATCACCATCATTTAGTGAATTAATTTTTGTTGCAATCGAATCTCGTTTAATTTTCAAATCATCAAATGAAGCCTGATCGCCGGCAGCTGCTAGTATCGCATGCTGAGCCAACTGTTGAGCCTTGATTTGGATATCATCGGTCGCCCTGATGTGTTCAACTCGGTTTGAGTTTATATTGTCTAACATTATCGAATTGACAATAAACCCAACAATTAATAACAGTAAGATTACAACTTGCCAAGCCGGCAGGGTTCGGGTATGTCTGCCTAAATCATTAGAGGTTACACTCATAATTTTACTCTCTTTACTTTCTTTTAACTCTCTCTATTATTTATATCGCCGAAGCATTCTGAAACGATGGGTCATTGATTAGCTTCTCAACATCTAATATATTCCAAACTTCCTCTTCTTCCATAAATGCATTCTCAACATAATTATATGCGGAATCATTATCATTCGGCACTTCGCACTTTTGCTCAGTGGAAAAGTGTTTTTGACCAAAAACCTCATCCACCACCAAACCAACTTGACCACCAATCTGATTAATAACAACCATTCTCGTGTGAGCTGTGGTCTTGGTAGGTTTATTGAGAAGATAAGATTTCATGTCTATAACTGGAATCAAATTCCCCCTGATGTTTCCTAATCCTAGCACCCAAGATGAAATTCCCGGGATTTTGGTCGTTTCCGTCAGAATAATAACCTCGACAATTTGATCAATCGCCAATGCATAATTGAATTCATCAATTTTAAATCCTACACCTGACCAGGCGCTTTTGTCCTGAGTCTGTTCAGATCTCACTTTATGCTTCAAACTCAGTTGTTCGTACTGGACTAACAATTCAAATGGTTTAATACTGCTTTTTGCCATTTTACCTTACCGTCACGTGTTGTTGTATTGCTCCCAGCAACTCCTCTTTGGTAAATGGTTTGGTTAAATAAAGTTCTGCACCTACCACTTTACCTTTTGCTTTATCAAACAATCCATCTTTAGATGAAAGCATTATTATTGGAGTTGACTTGAATTGCTGATTCATTTTGATGAGTGCACATGTCTTGTATCCGTCCAAACGCGGCATCATGATATCAACAAAAATCACATCGGGATGCAAGTCTGATATCAAAGACAAGGCTTCATAGCCGTTTTCGACCGTTACGACATCACAGCCTGCCTTTTTTAGAAGAGTTTCTGCAGTTCTGCGAATGGTTTTTGAGTCATCAATCACCATTACTTTTAAACCGGAAAACTCCATCTCAGTATTGTTCTCGCTCACTTATATACCTATGTTTACTGTTTATTTCTATAGAATTTGTAATTATTTTCAATTAGACGAAGATATAGATTATCTTTTTCATAAACTCCCAATTCTGACAAGGATACTGCAAATATGCCCCTTTTTCACTATTTATTGTCAAAAACTTATTATATTTAATATCAACTAATCTATCTAACCTAGTATTTTTTAAGAAAATAACTCATTTTAGCCACCAATACAAACGATAAGATAAAAAAATATTGTATTACCCGTGGTGCATTTAGCAAAAAGCTAAAAAAGTAAGTTACTCATTAGCAAAAGCCGTGTATATTTAGGATTCT
>JAGRJO010000017.1 GCA_020442725.1 Lysobacterales bacterium | reverse complement strand
CTGAAATTGAGAGTCAATACGGCACTAATTTTTACCTGATAGAAGGACATTTACGTTTAGCTAAAGAGTTTGTAGCGAAAAACGAATTGGAAAAAGCAACAGTTGAATTAAATAAAGTAATTAGCCTGAAACCGGATCAATTAATTACTGAATTTGCTAAATTACGCTTGGCCAGAGTTTATAATGCAATGGCAAAACATGATGAGGCTTTAACACAGGTGAAAGGAATTACAATTGAATCTTTTTCCTCTATAGCAAAAGAAGTTGAGGGAGATGCCTATATTGCTAAAGGTGAAGCTGAGAAGGCCAAAGCATCTTATCAAGCAGCAATTGATGCCGGTGAGGGTTACTCTGGAAAAAGAAATATTGAAATGAAGCTGGAAAACTCTTAACCGGATTTTCTGATAGTCTCAATTCACACAACAAGAACACTTGAGGTTTTTATGCAAAGAATTTTATCTGTATTATTTCTGACATTGCTTTTTACCATCTCATGCTCATCCAATAAGAAGGATAAAAAATTTGAGCCTGTTGAGTTGGAAAAAATCACCCAACAAGGTCATTTTAAAACTCTTTGGACTAAAAAACTGGATAGTGGTGACAAAGCATTCGGATATGAATTGATTCCTTTTGTTGATGGTAAAGATGTATTCGTTGCTGATAAAAAAGGAAATGTTTTAAAGCTGGATCTACAAAATGGTAAAACAATTTGGTCAACTGACTTGGAAGTTGAACTGAGTGCCGGTCCGGGTGTTGGCAGTGATATACTGCTTTTGGGAACTCCTGAAGGTCAGGTCATAGCTTTAAACAAAGAAACGGGTGTTATGATTTGGAAATCATTGCTATCATCTGAAATTTTATCACCTCCGGTGATTGAAAATAATATGGCAATTGTTCGTGCTCAAGACGGAAAAGTTTATGCACTCAATGCTGAAAATGGCAACCGCGAGTGGTTGTTTGATACTAATATTCCTAATCTGACACTTCGTGGAAACTCCAAGCCAATCGTGAGAGCAGGGCGCGTTTATATCGGTTTTGATAATGGTAAAGTCGCTGCCATAAAACAAGAAAGCGGAGATGTGATTTGGTTGCAAAGTGTGATTGATACCCAAGGTAAAACAGAATTGGCTCGAATCGTTGATATCGACGGTAACATGGCATTGATTGCTACCGATTTGTATCTTTCAAGTGCAGATGGGAAAACCGTTGCCGTTGCCACAGAATCCGGTCGGGTCATGTGGTCACAAGATGTGGGTTCTGCTAATGGAGTGACCGCATCTCGTACAGATTTATTTGTGTTGGATGATTTATCCAATGTTCATGCGCTCAACCGCACTGATGGCAGTAAAAAATGGAAAACCACAGAATATAAATATCGTATGTTGACACGTCCGGTATTTTATCTTGGTGATATTATTGTTGGAGATGTCGATGGTTACATTCATGTGATTGACGGAACAGATGGTAAAACTCTGGCACGCAATCGTATGGGTAAAGACTCGTTTTATTCAGCTCCGGTCATCAGTGGTTCAACAGTTATTTCCTATAACAAAGACGGAACACTCACAGCTTTTGAGTATTCAAGATAATTAGTGAGATGAATTATGGTTCCAGTAATCGCTTTGGTGGGTCGTCCTAATGTAGGAAAATCAACCTTATTCAACATTCTTACCAACACCAGAGATGCTTTGGTCGCCGATTTCCCCGGACTAACCAGAGACAGACAATACGGAACTTTTCAGGTTAATAACTCGAATGCTATTTTAGTTGATACCGGTGGATTACTGGGTGATGAGGGAAATCTCTCTGAGCTCATGAATTCACAGGTTGAAACCGCAATTTCAGAATCAGATTTGATTTTGTTTTTGGTGGATGCCAAATCCGGATTGATGGATAATGATAAAAAAATCCTTCAGAGTTTAAGAAATACCAATAAGCCTGTTTTTCTCCTGGTCAATAAAATTGACGGGCAAGATGAAGATCTCGCCGTTGTTGATTTTTATCAGCTGGGTCTTGAGGAGATTTTGCCCATCGCAGCGGTTCATAAACGAAATATAGCGACATTAAAATTCAAAATCGAAGAATTTTGTCAGAACTTAGAAAAAGAAGATTCTGAACAAGATATGATTCCTGAAACCAAAGGTCCAAATTTAGCAATTATTGGGCGACCTAATGTTGGAAAATCAACTTTAGTGAACCGTTTGCTGGGAGAGGACAGAGTATTGGCATTTGATATGCCGGGAACAACAAGAGATACAATTAGTTTGCCTTTAGATTGGGATGGCAAAGATTATACTTTGGTTGATACTGCCGGAGTGAGAAAACGCTCAAAAGTTGGAGAAGGTATCGAGAAATTCAGTGTCATCAAGACTCTTCAAGCGATTGATAAATCTCAAGTTTGTGTGCTTCTAGTTGATGCTCAGGAAGGATTGACTGACCAAGATATGCATTTGCTTGGACTCATAAACAACAATGCTCGTGCTGTTGTTATTGCGTTAAACAAATGGGATCATCTATCGGAAGAACACAAAAATAACATCAAGTCTGAATTTGCACGCCGAATGACAGCTTTTCAATGGGTTCCTTTGGTTTATATTTCAGCTTTACATGGCTCCGGTTTATCAGAGCTAATGGATAGAGTCGATTTGGTTTATGAAGCTGCGACCAAAGTTCTGGAAACCAATCAATTGACTGAAGTTTTGAAAGAGTCGTTCAAGGCTCATCAACCGCCTTTGGTTCACGGACGTTTAACAAAATTGAAATATGCTCATGCCGGCGGGCAAAACCCGCAGAGAATTGTGATTCATGGAACACGCACCGATGTTTTAAAACCGGCCTATATCAAATATCTGGAAAAACAATTCAGGACTGCTTTTAATCTACGAGGTGCACCGATAATTTTGCAATTCAAGAGTGGTGATAATCCTTATAAAGATGCAGGCAAAAGAAAGCAACCCAATAAAACTCCAAGAAGGCACAAGTTAAATCGCCATACAACGGGAAGCAAATATGGCAAATGATTATTTGACGTCCATTTCTTATTCACAGGCTTTAAAAGTTATTCTTGCCGAAGCTCAGCAACAGTTTATTCCACAAGTTGAAAACGTGGAATTGTTAAACGGCGTGAACCGGGTTTTAGCTGAGAGTGTGACAGCACAAATTAATGTACCGGCATTCGATAATAGTGCGATGGATGGTTATGCTATCAGATATTCAGACTTACCGGAAAAGCAAGGTTGGCTGGATTTGCAAGACCCACAATATGCCGGAGTTGCAGGAAACATTGTATTGGGTGAGAATTGTGCAATTCCAATTATGACTGGTGCGGTTATTCCTGAAGGGGCAGACACTGTTGTTGTTAAAGAAAACTCACAAGTTAAAAATATGCAGGTTCACTTGCGTGAAATTGGCGAGAAAGGCAGCTGTATCAGAAACACGGGTGCAGATATAAAATCGGGAAGTGTGATTGCTGAACAAGCTCTTCGCCTTAAACCCCAGGACTTGGGTTTGATTTCCTCTGTTGGATGTAGCGAATTAAAGGTCTATTCAAAAGTCAAAGTTGTTTTATTCACCGGTGGTGATGAAGTGATACAACCGGGAAATGAACTGCAATACGGCCAAATTTACGATTCTGTAAGACCGACATTGCTGGGTTTGTTAAAAACACAAAATTGTGAAGTCATTGATATTTGTTCACTAGAAGATAATCCGCAACAAATCAAAGCCAAACTGGATCAATATGCCAATGAAAATGTTGTGATAATTTGTAATGGTGGTGTTTCCGCCGGCGATAAAGATTATACCTTACAGGTTATGGAAGAGTTTGGGGAAATTAGCTTTCATAAAGTGAATGTCAAACCCGGTTTTCCTTTCTTGTTCGGTAAATACGGGAAAGCTATGTTTTTTGGTTTACCGGGAAATCCGGTTTCCAGTTTTAGTAGTTTCTGCCAGTTTGTTATTCCTGCATTAAGAGTTTTAGAAGGAGAAGCCATCCATACTACAGGTTTTATTCGTGCGAAAATGGCAAAGAGTTATAGCAAACATCATTATCGACGCGAATTTGTTCGAGCACGACTCAGTTATGATCCAACTATTGGATATGAGGTGATTGTTACCGGAAATCAAAGTTCCGGTCGTTTAACTTCTGTGGCTCAAGCCAATTGTTTTATTGTTTTGAATGAAACGCCGGTTGACCTACAAATTGGTGATGAAGTGAATGTCCAACGAATGGTCGATTTGCTTTATCCGCATTTGTTATGACCATTAACAATGTTACAGTTGAAGAAGCGTTTGAGGCGTGTCAAAAAACTAATCATCTGATTCTGGATGTCCGAACTCCTCAAGAGTGGTCTCAAGGTGTTGCGAACGGTTCAGTCTTGTTATCATTGAATGAGTTGAAAGCTAAAGCCATTTCACAACTCGATAAAAATACCAGTTATTATGTCATTTGCCAGATTGGCGAACGCTCAAAAAAAGCAATAGAAATACTCAATCAACTTGGGTTTAATAAGTTATTCCATATTTTTCAAGGATTTGGAGAATGGCAAAAGCAGAAATTACCGATAGAACTTCCTCAAATCAATACAGATGAAGTTCGTTATTCCCGACATTATATGCTCCAAGGTTTTGGAAAAGAAGCACAAAACAAGCTTAAAGAGGCTCATGTTTTGATGATTGGAGCTGGCGGTTTGAGCTCCTCTTGTGCATTGTATCTGGCAGCAGGCGGTGTTGGAAAAATTACCATCGTCGATGACGACAAAGTTGAACTCAGCAATTTACAACGCCAGATTATACACAGCACATCGTCCATTGGAAGTCAGAAAGTTGAGTCAGCAAAATATCGCCTGAATGATTTAAACCCTGAAATATCTGTCGAGGCTGTTTCCGAAAGAATTACAGAAGCAAATGCTGATGAATTAATCAAAAACTGCGATATTGTCATCGATGGCAGCGACAATTTATCCACCCGTTATCTGGTGAATGATGTTTGTTTGAAATATAGCAAGCCTTTGATTTATTCGGCGATTTATCAATACGAAGCTCAGCTGACAGTGTTTGATTTCAGAATCCCCGACTCGCCTTGCCTGCGCTGTTTGTTTCCGCAAACCGAAGGTTTTGAACCGGAAAACTGCACTGATGTTGGTGTTTTGGGAGTGGTTCCCGGAATGGCTGGAATTATGCAAGCCACAGAATCGATAAAACTCATTACCGGCATTGGTGATGTTTTGCAAAACCAATTAATGATGATTGATTTACTGAGATTTGATTTTAGGAAGATTTCTTATCTGACATCAAAAGCCTGCAATAAACACTAGAAAACTTACAATTTATTATTGCTCAACCCATTAAGTCACCGTATTTATTGAGTATTCATAACTTCTTTTGCTAGAATCAGACATCAATATATATGTAAACTAGATAATTAGGTGTCAAATGAAAACTGTCTTATTAATTCTATTGTGTTTGATTGCTCTACAGTCTTCTGCAATTTCAATATCTGAAAATATTAATATTAGCGATAACGGAACCGGTGCTGCCTGTGAGTCTGAGGGGGTTTACATATCTTTTGGAGTTGGAAGTTTTGTTGATGATGGTGATGGTAATGACTATTACGCCCGAGCTGTCGTCGATGCGAGAGGAGTGGTAATGAGTTTTAATGAGTCCTCAATTGATGTAAATAGTTCGACAATTGCATTAGGAATTCCTCAGAGTTTGAGCGGAATAACAGCCCGTCCACTAACCTTTGTATTTTTTGATAAACTCACAACATCCACAACTCCCGGAGGTAGTAATTCGGGAAAATATAACTATGCTGTTAATAATTACCAGATAATTGTAGAACATGTTTTTGATCCGGTTGAAGTGGGAGTGGAATCTTGTGAAACGATATCAGAGTTATATTGTCACGATCCGTTGATTTATAAATCAGGTGTTGAAGCCTTAAGTTGTGGTGTAAATGATGATCCAATGGCAAATTTTACTTCACCTTTAGGTACAGTAAATTTGTGTATTCCACCAACAACCTTTGATTTATCGGGAAATGATTTTGAGGTGTGTAATACATCATGTTCTTTTGGGGGTACTGGCTGCGATCTACAATTGGACACCCAAGATTTAGTTAACTTTACTGAGAGCCAGTTGTGTGCCACTTATACTTATAGTGCTCCAAATGTAACCGTTAATAATAATTTTTTTGGAAATTGTGAACATAACATTGAAGGAGATTATTATATTGGAACTTTTTGGGAAGGAAGCTATAGTGCACCATTTTCATGGCTTTATACGATGCCTGATATGGTGATGAAATGGTTTAATGTTAATTATGTGTCTTCGGTGGGTCCAGGATGTAATTTTGCTTCAGCACTTAACAATGCTGTTGAATCTTATATAGCATCATTCATTCAAAATTACTATCAAAACCATTTTACCACGAATGAGAGTAATGTATTTTGTGAAATTGTGGAGTAGATTAATCAATTATTTATGCAGAACGACTAATAAATAATGTTTTCATTATCTGTTGTATTAATTTTATTTCTATCAGTTGCATTATTTATTCAATATTATCTTAATTTACCAAAAAATATTACTGTGTTGTTTCTGGCAGCACCTTTGGTGGGGACTTCGGCTCCGATAATGGTTTTTATTGGTTCGATTGTTTCGTTGGAGTTGTCACCGGATTCATCATTAGCGACCTTGCCTTTGGGTTTGATGGTGGCAGGAACGGCATTATCGACGATTCCTGCTGCATTGTTAGCCGGAAGAATAGGTCGGAGAAAAGCAACAATTACCGGGTTTGTATCTGTTTTTACAGGTTCTATTTTAGCTGCTTTTTCTATAGTTAAAGAGTCTTTTCTTTTGTTTTGTGTTTCTGCATTTTTGATTGGCGTGAGTCTCGCCTTTGCTCAGCAATTGCGTTTTGCAGCGATTGAAAGTGTGGAAGAGAAAGATATCAATAAGGCATTATCTGTTTTAATGTTCGGAGGAATATTTTCAGCTTTTCTTGGTCCTGAAGTGGCTGTTGTTGGGCAGAAAGCATTTGCTAATTCAATTGGCTTTGCAGGATCTTATCTGTTTTTAGCGTTGATGGTTTGTCTTTCAATAATTGTACTATTGAATTTCCGCGACACCCAAGTCAACAAACCTAAAGAAATTCAAATATCCAGACCTCTGTTACAAATTATCAGACAACCGATATTTTTAATTGCGATGTTGGCAGCAGCTTTGAGTTATGGCTTGATGAGTTTTATTATGACCTCAACACCGTTGAGTATGAACAAACTCTACGGTTATGATTTAACAGATACCAAACTGGTGATTCAGTCACACATTGCTGCCATGTATCTTCCATCACTGGTTACCAACTGGTTGAGCCGCAAAATTGGCATTCGTTACATTTTATTGATTGGCTCAATAATGTTTGCAGCAGTTGTATTGATTGCAACACAAGGACACTCTTTTTTACATTACTGGTGGGCTTTGGTGATTCTTGGAATCGCTTGGAATTTTCTCTTCTTTTCAGGTACATCACTGCTACACTTCAGCTACTTTCCGCATGAAAAACACAAAGTTCAGGCAGTTAATGATTTCAGTGTTTTCACTTTTCAGGGTTTTTCTTCACTGATGGCAGGCTGGGTGTTATTCCGCTACGGCTGGAGTGGAGTGATTTATGCATCTATTCCTTTTGTGATTATTATGTTTGCGTTGAGCTTTTATTATCTTGACCATTTCTCCAAGTTGAAAAATTCTAATAACCATAATTAGCCATAATTAAGTTCATAGATTCATTAAGTCTAAAAATTTGACCCGATTTTTTTATTTTTTCGATGGTTGATTTAAGTACAACTTGACGAGTTAAAAAATGAAAAAAATTATTTTCACTGTTCTATTATTTCAAATTGTTGGATTATCAGCAAAAAACATTATAGATAAAAAAGAGTTGCCTGAGTTTGTTCAGAAAGAGCTAAAGAAAACAGCGATACATCTATCAAACTATAAAAACCAAAATATGGTAAAAGGAGGTGGTTCAATTGCTTCGATTGGTGGTGATGTGAATTGTAACTATAATGTCAATTCAACAAGCATTCAAGATTTAATCAATAATGCATCAATCACAGAAATTCGTTTAGCGGATACAACCTCTTATTTTGAAGACTTATTCATAAGTGATAAAAGCATATCCATTCGCGGTGGATTTGCAAATTGTATGGATGCAAATAGCAATAACCAATCGAATACACAAACATTAATTACAGGTAGTGGAACAGCTCCTGTAATTAGTATCAGTGGATCGAGTGAAACTCACAACATTGTTTTGCAAAACCTAGGTCTTACCAATGGGCAAGGAGCGGAGTTTTTTCATGGTGGAGGAATTTCAACCTTAGGAGCAAGTGCCTCAATTACTGTCGATAATGTCAACATTTTTGGAAACTCAGGAACATCTGGAGGTGGAATTGCAATTAATAATGGTGATACTGATGTGGTTGTATTTAATTCTTTCATACAAAATAATATTGCAGAAAATGGTGGTGGAATTCATTGTTTAGGAACAGATGCATCCATCGCAATTTTGGGATCGTCCGGAGTTTTAAATAATTCAGCAACAGATGAAATTGGTCCCGATGCAACTGGTGGAGGAGGAATGTATCTCACCGAAGGTTGTGTGGTTTCTGTTTTTTCTGGTTCTAAGGATAATCCAAGTCAATACGGAATTAGTGGGAATACCTCTCAGTCAAATGGTGGAGGAGTGTTATTAACAAATGGTGCGAAATTAAATTTATATGGACAGGTTTTTTGTTATGGGAACAACTGCTACGGTGATGCTTCACAACCTGTAAATATCAGTAATAATAAGGTTTACGATAATACAGCATTTGATTTTTTTGGAAATGGCGGAGGAATTTATGCTTATGGATTTCAAAGTGATACTCAGGTTTATATGCAAGGAGTTTTGATAAATAATAACCATGCTGACCAACATGGAGGTGGTTTGATGTCAAATACCGCTGATATAGAGTTACAAATAGATAATGCTAGTTGTTGGGATCATATGAGATGTAATTTTTTTCAAGGAAATGAAGCTAAAAACTCTGAAGGTGATGATTCTTATGGAGGAGCACTCTATTTAAGTGGTTCAAATTCCATTATAAATAACACATTTTTTGAGGATAATAGAGCTGATTACGGCGTTGCAATATCTTTGCGCACAGGTATTACGAATATTTCAGGAAGTGTTTTGAATAATAATGGAAACTCAGGACAAAGTGGATTGAGCGATAATTATGTGGTTTCGTTTCAAGACTCCTCAGCAATTACAATGGAACATGTGACAATTACTGATAATAAAGCCGAAACTGGTGTGTTGGGTCGCATGGACTCATCGACGATGAGTCTGAATATCTACTCTTCTATAATTCATGATGTGAATTCCAGTTCGCTATTTGATGGTCCGACTGGTTTTATGAGTACCAATTTAGATTGTATAATCGCTCACGATTTGGCATTTTTGAATACCATGATTGCAACCAATGTTTTAAATGAAAATCCTCAATTTGTTAACTCTGCCCAAAGAGATTATCATTTAAATTCGATATTATCACCTGCAGTTGATTTTTGTGTCCTACATAATACATTGGGAGATACTAGAGATATAGACGGACAGCTCAGAGGTTGGGATGATAATCTAGTTGGAAATAATCAAGGAAATCCTTTGATGGTTTATGATGCAGGCGCGGATGAAACTTATGACAATGATATTATTTTTGCTAATGATTTTGAGCAAAAATAATACGATTGAGTGTTTCTGATAGCAGAAACACTCAATAATTGCTTACACTTTAAAAACAATATCCATGAATGAAACTAATTCCACAATGAAAATGGCTGAAGTTCGTAAAAACATTTATATTTCTGATTGGAGGTTGCTTTGTCCAGATATAAATAACGTCAGTTTTAACTACTGGATATTCATACTCGTATTCACCCACATTTTGTTTGGTATAAGCAACCAATGTACCTGTAATCGTCACCATTCTTTCGTTGAATGCATGAGGCTCAAGAAAGCCATCTTTACAAGCAAGAAAGCGGCTTGAGTTTTTTGGAATAATTCGAGTTGGTCTTAAATTCTGATTAGTCTCTGATGGAATAATCTCAAAACAAGTTTTATCTTTTTTGTTGACTGTTTGAGCAATATATCCGCTCCAACGAACATCCACATTGGTATCATGATTCAATTTGGATTGAGCAGGAGTGATGGTTGAAAAATCTCCTTGTAAAACTTTTGGTGTATAAGCACAAGAAGATAACAGAATTATAAATGTAACACTAATCAATTTCATACTTTTCATGTTGGAGTCCTCGAAATCATTTTCCGATATTATTATAAACAAAGATGAATATATGCTTAATAACAAGTATTCTTCTGCAACAAAATATGATGTTTTATTGTAACAAATATGACAAATGCAAAATTGAATTAGGTTATAATCGGTTGCAAATTCAAGCTGACGATCGATAAAGTATGATTAAATTATTTAGAAAAGCATTTGTTTTGTTTTTGATTCCATTTGCGGTTTCTGCTCAAACTGTGAAAATAGAAACAATTTTAGGTGATATTGTTGTACAACTTAGACCTGAGTGGGCTCCTGTCACGGTTGAGAATTTTATGAACTATGTTAATGATGGTGATTATAATAACTCGTATATTCATCGTTCGTATCCCAATTTTGTGATTCAAGGAGGAGGTTTTAATTTTATAGATGGGGTTGGGGGACAGGTTCCGACTGATTCTGCTATTATAAATGAATCAAGTGTTGAGCATAAAAACCTTAGAGGGACCATTTCTATGGCTAGGACTAGTAGTTATAATAGTGCTACAAGCCAATGGTTTATAAACGTAGTGGACAATCCTGCTTTAAATGGCGATGGAGTCGGCTATGCTGTTTTTGGAGAAGTAATCTCCGGAATGGATGTGGTTGATACAATTAATGATTTAGAATTTGGCACGATTTATCTTCCAACAAGTAGTGGAAATGTTTACGCTGAAGAAGTACCATACCTAAATTCAAAACCTGATGTGATGATAGAAAGTGAAGCAGTGATGGTTTCGAGCGTTTCAAGAATTGATGTGTTTAAAATTAACTCAGGTTTAAATGGTCTTTGGCATTATCATGAGACCAGTGGCTCTGGAATAATGCTTGAGGTCTTTCCGCAAATCAAGAAAGCATTTATGGCTTGGTTTACTTATGATACTCAATTACCAGATGAAAATACAGTTGCAAATGTCGGGGATGCCGGTCATCGTTGGTTAACAGGTATAGGTGATTTGGATTTAGAAAACAACTCTATCACTTTTGAGTTAACAAGCACCTCAGGTGGATTATTTGATAATCCTCAAGATACACAGAACTCAGAATTTGGCACTTATGGAACTCTAATTATTACCTTTAATAATTGTGGTGAGGCTCAAGTGAGTTACAATTTGATTGAACAAGAGTTATCAAATACTTTCCCAATTGAAAAAGTTGTGTCTGATAATATTCCTCTTTGTGAAGGTTTATATAATCAAATTTCCGAATAATATTTCATGAAAATAAATATCACTCCCGAGTATTTACGCAATTGCATTATTGGTGTAGATGCGCCTTTTTGTACGCCTTTTGGTCAGCGTATGATGCTGTATTGTGATTACACGGCATCCGGAAGGACGTTGAGTTTTATTGAAAAATATCTCATGCGTCTGCAAAGGCATTATGCCAATACTCATACAGAAGATGATATGACTGGCCGTTCAATGACGCATTTGTTGCATTCAGCAGAAAAAACCATAAAAAAATGTGTTAATGCCGATGAAAATTACCGAATTATTAATGTTGGAACCGGTGCAACAGGAGCAATCAATAAACTTCAACAAATATTAGGAACTTATCTTCCTCCGGCAACAAGAAAAAGCCTTAAAGAGAGTCTTGGTGTGGATTTTCATAAGACTCCAAATACTTTACCAATTGTTTTTGTTGGTCCTTACGAGCATCATTCCAATGAAATTTCATGGCGAGATGGTTTGTGTGAAATTGTAGAAGTCAGATTAGATGTTAATGGACATATTGACATGCAACATCTCGAACAATTATTACAAAAACCAGAGTACCAAAACAGAAAGAAGATTGGATCATTTTCTGCTGCTTCGAATGTGACAGGACTTATTTCTCCGGTTCATGAAATCGCTGCCTTATTGCATAAATATAATGCCTTGGCGGTTTTTGATTATGCGGCGAGTGCTCCTTATGTGAAAATTGATATGAATCCGAAGGATTCAACTGCAGAGCATAATACGTCTTTGGATGCTATTTTTATCTCGTCCCATAAATTTCTTGGTGGCCCGGGATCATCCGGTGTTTTGATATTTAACAAATCATTATACGATTCTTCCTTACCGCCAACTGTCAGTGGTGGCGGAACTGTCAGTTATGTTGCAGAACACCATCATGATTTTTTTGATGATATTGAAGAGCGTGAAAAAGCAGGGACTCCCGGAGTATTGCAAATATTACGAGCGGCTTTGTGTTTTAAAGTCAAAGATAAGATTGGTTGCAAGCAAATTTCAAATATTGAACATCAGTGGTTAGATAAAGCCTTTACCGCGTGGAAAGATAATGAATCGATTGAGATTTTAGGCGATTTGGATATTAACAATCGGGTTGGAATTGTTTCGTTTAATATTAAAACAAAAGCGGGAAAATATTTACATCCTAAATTTGTGACTGTTTTACTAAATGATTTATTTGGAATTCAGTCTCGCGCCGGTTGTTCTTGTGCAGGTCCTTATGGTCATAAATTGCTTCATATTGATGAGCAAACATCCGAACAATACAGAGAGTTAATCAATAAGGGTTTTCACGGGATTAAGCCGGGTTGGTGTCGAATTGGTTTCCACTATGTGATGGATGAAGCTGATGTTGACTACATTATCCAGGCCATTGAATTTATCGCTGAACAAGGCGAAAAATTTTTACCTTGGTATAATTTTTGTTTGAAACAGGCATGTTGGAAGCATATTGATGAAAAAGAGGATTGCCCGAAGTTAAAACTGGACGATGCATTTAATGAAGATATCATGGGTTCGAGTCCGGTGCCATCCGGATTGCGCAAGCAACTCTATTCTCAGTTTATTGCTGATGCGTATCAATGGGCTCAAAAGGGTCAAGAATTGCCCAAAAGACAAACCAATTATTTTGAGGAAGTGGCACACCTCAATCAATTCCTTGTATAGTTTTTAGAGTAATATAATATGGTCAAGTATGCTCATAAGCCATTTCTTGGTGCGTTTTGGATGGTTTTTGCAGGAATGTGTTTCGCACTGAATAACGCTGGGATAACCTATCTGACAAAGCATTTTAATCTTCATAATACCGTTATAGGTTTTTATCAATATTTCATTGCTTTTGTTTTTATGGTTCCATGGATATTAAGTACCGGACTGAAAAAATCATTAAAGACAGAACGAATTGGAATGCATGTTGTTCGGGTATTATTGTCTGTAATCGGTATTCAATTATGGATTTGGGGTTTATCGAGAGGAATTCCAATTTCTCAGGCAATTGCCTTGTTAATGACTTCGCCGATTTTTGTGACGATTGGCTCATCAGTTTTTCTTGGTGAACATGTCAGCCTATCCCGATGGTTTGCGACTCTGATAGGAATTATTGGATCATTGATAATTCTTGAACCTTGGGGTGAGAGCTTTCGAGTTGCCAGTTTGCTCCCTGTTGCAGCTGCTTTGTTTTGGGCAGGTTATTCTCTTATGGTCCGTCATTTGTCTCATACTGAAAGTACCGGCTCAATTGTTGTTTACTTATTAATTTTGATTGCTCCTTTCAATTTGTTTTTAGCCTTGCCGAATTTCCAGGTTCCGGGAAATGAAGCGTGGTATTACTTGACTGTAACCGGTTTGTTAATTGCTTTGGCTCAGTGGGCATTGGTGAAAGCTTACAGTAGTGCCGATGCTTCATTTATTCAGCCTTTTGATTTAGTGAAAATGCCATTGAATATTCTTGCTGGTTGGTATTTTTTCAGCGAAATGCTACCACCGAAACTCTGGATAGGCTCGGCGTTGTTATTTGGTGCGGCAATTTTTATTTTAAGCAAAGAAAAAAATTCAGGAAGCTGATTGTTTAAACAATTGAATCGTTCGGTTTTTAGCTGATTGATAATCGACAATCTCTTTTGGGTATTGGCATTTTTTTCTGGTTGAATCCGTAGGGTTGTGGATTTCTTTATTCGATAAATTCATTAATTCAGGGACATATCTTCTAATGAATGTTCCCGCAGAATCAAATTTCTGAGATTGCAAATAAGGATTGAATATTCTGAAATAGGGAACGGCATCACACCCTGTCGAAGCCGACCATTGCCAACCACCGTTGTTTGCAGCAAATTCACCATCAATCAGGTTTTCCATAAACCACTTTTCACCAACTCTCCAATCCTGAAATAGAATTTTGGTGAAAAATACAGCAACAATCATTCTCAGTCGATTATGCATCCATCCGGTTTCTTTGAGTTGCCTCATGGCAGCATCTATGATTGGAAAACCGGTTTCTCCATTTTGCCATTTCTCAATTAATTCCGGTCGATAGTCCCAATGAATATTTATTGTTCTATTAAAATTCTTGTTTTTACTAATATGCGGAAAGTGAATCATTAACTGCCTGTAAAAGTCTCTCCATGTCAATTCTCTGAGCCAAAAATCATGTCGCCAATCAGATTTTTTTAAATCATGACTCCTCTTTATTGCTGATAAACATTGTCTCGGACCCAACATTCCAAAACTGAGATAAGGCGAAAACATGGATGTACAATTCAGTGCCGGATAATCTCTATTTTGTTGATATCCCTCTAATTTCGATGAACAAAAGGTTTGTAATTTTTGATAAATATCAGATGATGAAACACTCCAGTTTGATAATTTTAAGTCAAACTTCTTATCAATTTCAAAAGGAATTGCATTTGTGATGGGTTTATGACTTTGACGGATTTTGTATTTGAGCCATTGTTTTGGATTCTCAATCATTGAAAGCCACTTTTTGTAATAGGGAGTGAAGACTTTATAAGGCTGATAATTTTGTGATAATACCGGTTGGCTAACAATTAAATCATAATCAAACGCATGGACTTCAATGGAATGTTTAGAGAGTGTGGAAATTACTTTTTTATCTCGTTGGTTTTCATCGAATGGAGTTTCTTTAAGAAAATAAATCTTGCGAACTTTATTTTTCATGCAGTAATTTAAAAGTAATTCCGGTATGTCTTTAAACATATCGCATGAAGTTTTCTCAAATCTTATTCCGATCGAACCAGATTCAACAGCTAATTGATTGACTCTACGTTTGCGAAATTCAATGCTTATATCTGATTCATTGTGCTTTTTCCATTGCTTTTCAGTAGCAATATACAGGATTTGTGTTTTGCAGGTATTATCCTCTAATGCTTTTGCTAGAGCAGGATGATCCTGAATGCGTAAATCACGGCGTAACCAAACCAAGTTCATGAACTATATCTCGTTTTGCAAACCAAGTTCAGAAGGATAGGGTTGTAAATAATATTGCGAATTCAAATATTCGGAACCAAACTGTTTGAAATAGTGTTTCAATAGTGTCAAAGGCGTTATTAAATTGACTTCACGTTTTCTATATTGCTCAATCACATTCAGAATATCGCTTTTGATATCGGAGCTAATGTGTTTCTTCAAATAACCAAATAAATGTTGCAGAACATTAATATGATTGCGTCGTTTAGGTGAAGTTTGAATGGCTCGCATAAATCGGCTGAGATATTCTGTTTTAACTTCTTCATAATTTTGGTTATGGCTATTGGCTAATAATTTACCTAGATATCGATATTCCTGTTGACTATGAGCCATCAGCATGTATTTGTATCTGCTGTGAAATTTAATGATATCTCCATATTTAACAGAATTGTGGACATTTTTCATATAGTTCGAGTAGGCATAGACACGCATTATAAAATTCTCTCGTAACGCTTTGTCATTGAGCCTTCCTTCTTCTTCAACAGGCAAAGCTGGGAAAGTTTTCATCAATAATTCTGTAAATAAGCCGTTGCGCATTGTTTGATGAGCATGTCCATTTTCCTGATAGACTTTGACCCTGAACATTCCGCAACTGGGAGATTTTTTCATCAGGATATAACCACACATATCATTGGTTTTCTCCAGATGTTTTTTTGATGATTCTATTAATTTACCTGATAAGTCATGATTTTCATGTCCTTTAATCACTAATTTGGGAGCTGTGGGATTACCATACAGTCTCATTGTCGGTCTTGGAGTTGAGAAACCGGCAGAAACTTCAGGACAGTATTTAATAAATTCAAAATACCGACTTAACACATTGGTGCAGTATTTTGATTGTGTATGACCGCCATTGAACCTGACTTCGTCGCCGTGTAAACAAGAACTAATTCCTACTTTAATTTGATTATTCGACATTTTAGTTATACAAAAATATTTGATGTACAGGTATTATATTGTACAATTACACAAAATGTACAATATAAAAATCAGATTGATATGATTAGTATTACAGAATTATCTGAAAAAACAGGCGTCAATAGCGTGACACTAAGAGCTTGGGAAAGACGTTATGGCTTATTAAAACCTCAAAGAACTCCAAAAGGGCATCGATTTTATACACATGCTGATGTTGATAAAGTCATCAAAATTCTAAATTTAATAGAGCAGGGAGTCAGCGTTAGCAAGGTAAAGCCACTGTTGGATTCTGGAGTTGAAACTGCTGAATTGAGTGAAAACTGGCAACAGCATATTGACAGGGTCTTTCTGGCTTCTGAGTCGTTTAATAAAAACCGCATTGATCAAATATACCGAGAAATTAGTAAGGAATATCCTTTTTCTGTGAGTGCATTTCAGTTTTTTAAAGTTATTCTTAATGAATTAATTACCCGAAAAGACACAGGATTTCGTTCTGATTTCATGCAAAATATAATTCTCGATAATTTGAAACGGTCGAATTATTCTTATCAGCAATCTCACTCTTCTGAATTTAAGACAGTCATCTTCCTAAACTCAATGCAATTAGAGGGAAACGCTCTATTGTTGTCACTCATTTTGAAGGAAATCAATCATGAAGTAGAAATTTTTAAAAACTGTACTTTTAATCAAATATTTGAATATATGCGATACAACCCTATTGATCATTTCGTCTATATTGACAATAAGATGCTGGATTCAAATCAGCTCAAAAAAGAACTAAAAGACAATGATCTTGCTCAAATTTTTCTAGTTGGTGCTCAATTGAAACTCAATCAAGAAATGTTCAATTTTTCTAATTTATTGACTGTAGTAGCCAATCCGTTAGAAGTTTTTTCAATTATTAAAGGAGATTAAAATGGACCATAAAACCCTTTGGAGCACTTTTGTATTTTTGTTTTTTAATTTTTTAGCCCTCTATTTAGGTGCTCTTTTTACTGATGCCGGAGTCAATTCAGATTGGTATCAAAATGCTCAAAAAGCTCCCTGGACACCGCCTGGTTGGATGTTTGGCGCTGCATGGAGTTTGATTATGGTTTGTTATGCCTTGTACATGGCAAAAGTTTGGAATACTATATCAAATAGAAAAGTATTGATTGGTTTATATGCCTTTCAATGGGTACTGAATGTGCTCTGGAATCCTTTGTTTTTTTATTATCATTGGGTTTGGAGTGCAGAAATAGTTTTAATATTTTTAACTATCTTATTGATTTATAAGCTAATAGTATTTTCAAAATATGTAAAAACAGCCGGAATATTTTTACTTCCTTATATATTCTGGCTGTTCATTGCAAATTCCTTAAATCTCTATTTTGCAATAAAGAATTAAGCTATATGTACTACTAAATCTCTAGTTTTGAAATATCGGCAATCGCTAAAAATATCTGATTCAGCTCAGATAATATGGCCAACCGATTCAAGCGTACTTCCTGATCATCACTATTAACCATAACATTCTCGAAGAACTTATCAACCGGTTCTGCCAGAGAGGTGAGAAAGTTAAATGCATCTTGGTAATTTTGTGACTCAACCTCTTGGTTATAACGACGTTTGATAGACTCAATCGCACCAAACAGGTTCTTTTCTTGCTCTTCACTCAGCAAACGAATCGTGACTTTTTCAGGAATAGAGTCGTCAGATTTTTTCAGAATATTGCTGATACGCTTATTGGCCTCAGCCAGTGCTTGAGAGGAAGAGTCCTCTTTAAATTGAGCACACGCAGCGATTCGTTTGCTGATATCTGCTAAGTTTGCCGGTTTTAATGATAGAACCGCATCAACCACATCGTGACTAAATCCTTGTTCTAGATAATTATTTTTTAATCTTTGTAAAACGAAATCTTCAACTTCTGCTTTGATAGAGTCAACATTCAGATTTTGTACCGGAACTTGCCGAACACAAAACTCAATTAAGTCAAAAACATTTAAATTGAGTTCACCTTGTTGGATGATTTTGATAATTCCCAAAGTGGCACGGCGCAAAGCAAATGGGTCTTTATTTCCTGAAGGCTTCTTACCAGCTGCAAAAATACCACAAAGTGTATCCATTTTATCAGCAATTGCTGTTGCCTGAGCGAGTGCAGTTGTTGGTATGGAATCATTTGAAAATGCCGGCTTATATTGTTGGCGGATAGCGGTGCAGACGTCCTCGTTTTCACCTTGGCTTTGTGCATAATAGGCTCCCATGATCCCTTGTAAATCAGGGAACTCACCAACTATGTCAGTGAGCAAATCACATTTTAAAAGAGTTGAAATCCTTGCAGCATCTTCTTGATTTAATTCAAGTTTCTCAGATAAATATTTGAGTATTGATGCAACTCGGTCAGATTTATCAGCCAGAGAACCCAATTGTGTTTCAAACGTCATTTTTTTCAACATTTCAAAACGACTTTCGAGTGGCTGTTTGCGATCTTGTTCCCAGAAAAATCCGGCATCCGCCAAACGAGGGCGAATCACTTTTTCAAATCCTTTGATCACTTGTGATATATCTTTAGACTCAATATTTGCCAAAGCTATGAAATTGGGCATTAATTGATTGTTATTATCAAACACCGGGAAATATTTCTGATGCTTTTGCATGGATGAAATTAGTGCTTCAGCCGGAACTTGCAAGAATGATTCTTCAAAACTACCGGCAACCGCAACCGGATATTCAACAATAGAAGCAACTTCTTGTAGCAAATCCTCATCAATTTTTGCAACACCGTTGAGGGATGTTGCTACCTTTTCAACTTGTTGACGAATGCTTTCTTTTCGGCTTTCCTGATCGACATAAACTCTGACACTTTCCAATTGAGAAACGTAAGAATCTGAAGAATCGATGGTGATAAAATCAGGAAAGTGAAAACGATGACCACGGGTTTGATTGGATGCCGTAATCGAGAACATTTCAAATGGAATCACTTCGCTGTTTTTCAACAAAACCATCCAGTGAACCGGTCTGATGAATGCAAATTCATTATTTCCCCAACGCATTGGTTTAGGAATTGGCATTTTGCCAATACTGTTTTTAATAAACTCAGGCAATAATTCTGTTATATTTTTACCTTTTTCTTTAATGTCATAAACCAGCCATTCGCCTTTATCTGTTTTTAATGTTTGTAAATCAGAGACTTCAACACCAACAGATTTAGCAAACCCGATTGCTGCCGGTTTTGGGTTGCCGTTTTCATCAAATGCCGCAATAACAGCCGGTCCTTTTCGCTGAATAACTTTATCTGCCTGCATTTCATCAATATCATCCAGAATAAAAGCGAGTCTTCGAGGCGAAGCAAACCAACGGCTTTTGGATAAATTGAAGCCAATTTCCGCTTTTTGAAGTTCTTCAATGACACCGTTGTATAAACTTTCAGCTAATGAATTGAGTGATTTTGGAGGAAGTTCTTCAGTTCCTAGTTCAAATAAAATCTGAGTCATTTATTTTTCCTCCTTTTGTGTGTCTTTGCATCCTGGAAATCCAAGTTCTTCACGAATGAGATAGTACATTTCAGCAACGGCTTTGGACATGGTACGAACACGTAAGATGTATTGTTGTCTTTCGGTCACGCTAATCGCTTTTCTGGCATCCAGTAAGTTGAAAATGTGAGAGGCTTTAAGAACTTTTTCATAAGCAACCAAAGGCAATTTGGCATCAATCATTTTAAAGCATTCGGACTCGCAATTACCAAAGTCTTGCAGACACATTTCCACGTTTGCATATTCAAAATTGTAGGTTGACTGTTCAAATTCATTTTGGTGAAACACATCTCCATAAGTAACGGTTCCGTTTGGAGTTTCTGCCCAAATTAAATCATAAATGCTTTCCTTTTCCTGCAAATACATTGCCAGTCGTTCCAAACCATAAGTGATTTCGCCCATAACCGGTTTGCATTCCAAACCGCCAACTTGTTGAAAATAGGTGAATTGTGTGACTTCCATGCCATTCAACCAGACTTCCCAACCGAGTCCCCAGGCACCAAGAGTGGGGGATTCCCAGTTGTCTTCCAGAAAGCGAATGTCATGCAACAATGTATCTATTCCCAGTTCTTTCAAAGATTCCAAATACAATTCCTGAATATTATCAGGAGATGGTT
>JAGRJO010000179.1 GCA_020442725.1 Lysobacterales bacterium | reverse complement strand
GGAATTATGATACCAAAGCACAGATTGTCAGCATTGGCTATCTTTTTACCATCGGTGCTATCAGCAAAGTCCAAACTCAATCATTATTCAATGCACCGCTTGATATCATCATGATGTGGGCAATTATCATTTTTCCTCTGATACTTTTTGCTGCGGTTCTCTATCCGACTCGTAAAATGGCTCCCAGTGTTAAAAGAGGAAGAAAAGCAGTGAAAGCCCTGTTTTATTTTCACCCTTCTGAAGTTGTGTCAGTTGATGAATATGTAAATCAACTGGATGAAGTTGATATCGAACAGGAGCTGAGCTACGAGTTATTCAAAGTTTCGGTGCTTCGCGATTTAAAAAGAGTTCGGTTTTTAAGAGCTTTATTCTTTGCCAGTCTCGGTTTGATTTTCCTTTTTATCAAACAAATATCTCCCTATTTAATAAACTTATCATAAGAACTTCTACACAGTTGTTTAGGCATTGATTAAATAAATCAGAGTGAGTTTTTCTTAAATATTTTTGAAAATGCTTGTCTTTTTAGAAGTAAGTGCTACAATTTTAGCATTATGCTAATTTTGTAGCACTTTATGAAAAAAGATAAATTAAAAAAACTCAGTCGCCGCGAACGGCAAATCATGGACATCGTTTATCAACAAAGCGAGGTTTCTGCCCAAGATATTCTTAAACATATTCCAGACCCGCCAAGTTACTCCGCAATTCGGGCAATGTTGACACGATTAGTGAATAAAGAGGTTTTGGAATTTCGCCAAGATGGAGCAAGATATTTGTATTCACCGGTTATTGAAACTGAAGATGCAAAACACGATGCTCTATCAGGGTTGTTAAAAACATTTTTTAATAACTCTCCGGCTGCTGCCGTTTCTGCATTACTAGGAATGGAAAAGAAAAGCATGAGTACTGATGAACTTGAGAAAATCTCAGATCTGATAGAACAAGCAAAGAGGGAGGGGAGGTGATATGGAAAATTGGATGACAGCAAACATTAATTTAATTTTATTAATTGGAAAAATGCTCATTCCGGTATTAATGGTTTTATTAATTGTAAAAATGAATTTTCGGTTACCGGCGTGGTTTAAAGCATTATTGTGGCAGATAAGCTTTATCATTGTGTTGATAATTCCGGTTTTAAATTACTACTCTTTTATCAATTTACCCTTATTGTCTGAGATAAAATATGACTCGCCGGCGATTGATTTGCAAAATGAACAGCTTAAACACTTGCAGATAACTTCCGACAAGTTTGAAACTGTTAAGCCAACATATAATTTTATTTTCATCGCATACGCTTTAATAACTATGTAGCTTATTCTGCAATTTGCCAGACAGACATTGCAGTTAAGAGTTTTACGCAAGAAATCATTTCAAATCACCGACTAGAGCGTCATTCAGTTTTTTGAATCTATTTGCCAAACACATGATATAAAAAGCACTCCTTTACTTCTCCAGAGTAAAGAAATTGACTCTCCGATGACTTGGGGAGTTATGAATCCAATAATCATGATACCGGCAAAACAAACATCTTTTGTAAAAACCCGTTTAGCTTTGGCACATGAACTGTTTCATGTTCGCAGAACAGATTGGCTTTGGATGCAACTCAGCAAACTGACATGTTGTTTCTTTTGGTTCAACCCTTTGCTATGGTATTTCAGAAAACAAACATTGGAACACTTTGAACAAGCCTGTGATGAGAGTGTTATTAACACAGGTGTGTTGCCTTCTGATTATGCAGGTGCGTTGATGTATTTTCATCAAAGCAAACCCCAATACCACACCACTGCAATGGCTGCTCAAAGCCAACTATATAAACGCTTAACAAAAATATTAACAAACTCCAGGAGAAATGATATGAAACTATGGCAAACAACATTATTTGTTTTAACGCTGAATTTATTATTTATCACCATTGGTTGTAGTCGAGTGACTGCAGCAACTAAGAGCGAAAATAATTCTGAACTCACAAGTGTAAAAGCTCCTTTACCGAATAAACCTGTAACACCTGTTAGTCCCCTAGATGAAGAGGGAAAGCCGTAAGCACCTGATTTTCCCAAAGCTCCAAAAGCACCTTCTATTCATGAAGGGATTATTAGTAAAGAAGAGCTTGAAATACTGACGGAGGAACAGCTACTTGGAGCTGAAAAAGCTTTAATAGCAGCAGAGCAACAACTGAAGAACTTCAAAATGCTTGATTTAAAACAGATTGAGAAGCAACTCGTCAAATCAATTGATCAACTAGATGTAGAGAAGCTTGGTGTGCTTGAGAGTCTTGAATTGCAACTATTAGAACTTAAGGAGGTAAAAGAGTTTGAAAAACTATCAAAAGAAGAAAGAGAAGAAATATCTAAGGAGTTGGAGCTAGTTAAAAAGCAAGCAGTAAAAGATATGGAGAAAGCTAAGCTGGAAATTGTGGAGGCGAAAAAACAAATAGCAATGGAATTAAAAAATATAGATATGGGAGCCATCGAAAAACAACTTAAACAGGAAAGAGAGGAAATTTTGAGAGCCCGAGAACAGATTCAAAAGCAAAGGGAAGAATTCAGAAAACAGTAATTATTATTTAGAAAATATAAAAAGTCCTGTCTTAGTATAAAACTAGACAGGGTTTTTTTATGAGTTCAACACTGCTTGAATTGACTTTTTAGCAGCATCAAAGCTGAAATAGTTTTCAACATTTTTTAAGCCACCTTCTGAAATGGTGTTCCAGAGATTTTCATCTTGATACAGACGGACAACTTGATTGGAAAATTCTTCAGGAGTTTCAGCCTTTAGGACATCAACCCCTTCTTGTGTGTACATGCCTTCGACAGCAACTTTAGTACCAACGACAGGTTGGCCATAACTCATGCTCATGTTCACTTTGCCTTTGACACCGGCACCATAACGAAGTGGAGCCACAGCAATGCGAATGTCATCCATAAATGGTTCAATGTCTTCGACAAATCCGTGAAAGATAATATTATCCGAGGCGAGATTCTGGATTTCTTTAGGAGCTCTTGAGCCAATAATGTGAAACTTGATTTCCGGAAGTTGTTTGAGAATCAAAGGAAATATTTTTTCAACAAACCATAAAACCGCATCGACATTCGGGGTGTGTTGATAACCACCGATAAACATGATGTCTTTTCTTGCAGAATAGGGTTTGCGACATCCGTATATTTCATGAATATTGGTCAATACTTTAACTTGTGTATCCGGGATTTCTTCACCCAAAACTTCAACCTCATAAGGACTGACAACTAAGGTGACATCACAGGATTTAGCAACAGCGAGTTCTTTTTCACGAGTTTTTTCAGCCATTGAGGCCAGTTTTTTATCATTTGAAATCTCAGACATTCGTCGTTCACGGACATAATGTAAATCAACAGTATCAAAAATAATTTGAGCTTTTGGACAATATTCTCGGATAAATGGCATGACTTGTTCGGCGACATAATAACGGCTTAGGATAACCGCATCGAGATACTTTCCTTTATCTTTCAGATAGTCCACAGGGTTTGTGATATGTGGCGTGTAAATACACTCAACACCTAATTGTTGGAGAGCTTGAGTGTATTTGTCATTGTGGCTTAGGTTTTCCGGCATGAAAATCACATGATAGCCTAGCTCGTTAAGAATAATAATCAGATTCATCATTCGTAATGAGCCGGAATCCTGATCCGGTGTTGGTGTGCAAGCATCAAAAATCAAAATTCTTTTAGGTTGCCCATGTATTCGGCATAACTCAATATCACTGCCTGATTTTTGTTGTAAGGCAAGTTGGTCAGCCCACTTTTTCTTAAATTTTTCCTGATTGACAACTTGGTACTTTTTAGCTCCTTGAGTTAAATCAGTTCCTGATGAAATTCCTTCAAAATGTGTCACAACAGATGCCGGTTGATAATAAACTTTTTTCCCAATATTTCTGACATCAAAAGCCAAATCAGTGTCTTCGTAATAAGCCGGTTTGTATCTTTTATCAAATCGTCCAAGTTCTTCAAACAATTCTTTTGAAATAAGAATGCTGGCACCAGAACAGTAATCAACCTCACGCACATGATTGTATTGCGGTTCTTCAGGATTGCCGAGTCTGCCATAATTCCAACCACTGGCATCAGAAAATATAATTCCACCGGCTTCTTGGAGTTGATTGTTTGGATATATCAGCTTGCTACCAACCAAACCGGCATCCGGATAATCCTCAAAAACATTAATGAGTGAATCCAGCCATGAGTCATAAACAACGGTATCATTGTTCAAGAATAACAGGTATCTTCCTTTTGCAAGTTTCGCACCTGTATTACAGGATTCAATAAATCCTCCATTTTGTTTCTGGCGGTGATAATGAATTCCTGAAATCATTTTTATCTGATTTTCAGTATCATCTGTTGAACAATCATCAATGAC
>JAGRJO010000178.1 GCA_020442725.1 Lysobacterales bacterium | reverse complement strand
CTGATTATCGGTAAATATGAAAAAGAGATTCTTGAAGCTGCCAAAAAATGGTCCATTGATGCAGCATTGATTAAAGCGGTAATCCATGCGGAGTCTAGTTTTAAAGCGGATGCGCAATCCAGTGCAGGGGCGCAGGGGCTCATGCAATTAATGCCCTCAACACAGAAAATATATTCTGTTAATGATCCTTTTAATGCCCAACAAAATATTAATGCCGGAGTAGCGTATCTGAAACATTTGCTAAATACTTACAACAATAATTTAAAGTTGTCTTTAGCGGCTTATAACGCAGGTGAGGGAGCCGTTAAGAAATTTGGAAATACAGTTCCACCTTATAAAGAGACTGAGAACTATATCAATCGAGTTCAAACTTTACACAAAAGATATCAATAAAAAAGCCAGTGTAAAATTAACACCGGCTTTTTGTTCAATTATTAATGGTTTAGCTAATTAAGCAACGTGATTTTTAACAACTTTTACCTTTGTCTCTGAACTGTCAGTTTCTTTGCTTGATTCCAATGCTTTATTGTTGCCATTGATTTCAATGGTTCTGGGTTTCATGGCTTCGGGGATTTCCTTAACCAACTGAACATGCAACAATCCATTTTCCATGGTTGCTGTTGTCACTCTGACATGATCAGCTAACTGGAATTTTCTTTCAAAAGAGCGTGTTGCAATTCCTCTGTGAAGGAACTTACGTTCAACATCATTTTGAACTTTTCCACGAATGACAAGGGTGTTTTGTTCACTGGTGATTTCGATATCATTCTCTGTGAATCCCGCCAGTGCCAAAGTGATTTGATATTGATTTTCATCCAGACTCTCTATATTGTAAGGCGGATAAGAGACATTTGCCTGATCCATACGGTGAGCCTGATTCATAAGTTGAGCCATGCGGTCAAAACCTACGGATGTGCGAAATAATGGTGTTAAATCTAAATTCATAATATTCTCCTATGAAGCAATATTTAATAATATACCTAACTCAATGAGTTCAGGTTTCTAATTGTCAGTCCCAATCGGCAACCGACAACATTAATATAGTATCTTTAGATTATTTTTCAAGAGTAGGGTTAGTTCCTTCGGATGAATCAAATACCTTTCTTCCTCCGACCCATGTTTCTAAGACTTTGATGTTCTTGATTTCGGATGATTTGACTTCAAAGTAATCATTATCTATGAGGATAAAGTCAGCTAATTTGTCAGCTTCAAGGTTGCCCAAATAATTTTCCTGTCGGTTCGCATAAGCTGAATTCAACGTATAAAGCGAAAGAGCTTGGACTCTTGACAACTTTTCTGATGATTGAGGAGGATTTACCAATTTGTGTAATCCTGCAAACGGATTGATGGAGTCTGAATAGGGATAGTTTGACCCGGCAACCAGTTTGATATTTTTGTTTTGTAAATTTTGCCACCCTGAAAGTTTTCCTGACTGATTTGTTTTGAGTGCTTTCAAAATCATTTCCGGTTGCATTGCTAGAACCAACGGGTTCTTTTGTTTGGGAAATTGTTTTGTGGTGAATGTTTTTGAGAATTCCAGTTTGTTGCGAATATTTCTGTCACCAATTTCAATATTATTTAAAATATTTAAAGCATTTGCTAATTCTTTTTCATTGTTAACTTGAAATGATGCTTGCCAGTTATTGTCCAGATTGTCTTCAATCATTTTAACAATGATATCGTGATTGTTATCCGGGCGGAGAGGCAGGTTGTAACCTTCAGCGAGAAAACGGTCTTTCAAAATGTATTTAATATCATGGGTATGAAGAAACATTTGCTCATCATGGTAGGGAGTATACTTCATCGACCATTTAAACTTATGGTCTGAATACAGGATGTTTGAATTGACTCTAACTGGTAGCTTATTTTGTCGTAAAAAGGATTTGATAATATTCAGAGGTTTAAACTCAATTTCTGACTCCACAATTGTACCCAGACCATTTGATGCAATTTTATTCAGCGACTCAAGCATTGAATGATAAAACTCTTGAGGACGGTTAACCTGAAGATTATCTTCAATATAATTGATTGCTGAATCTACATAGATACCGGTGTGTTTCTTTTGTTCATCCACGAGTATCAAACCATCATACGGGCTGTCTCTCAGAGTTCTTATGCGTGTTTTGTTTATTGCGAATTTGCCCAACCAAACAACTCGATAATCTTTACTCAACAAATAGATGTTTTTTTTGACTTCCAAATCATCCAAATCCTTTGATGAGGGAAGAGTTTTATTCTTCCATTGAGTGTAATCCCATCCATAACCTTTAATCCACTCGTCATCCGGATATTCTTCAGCATGTTTTTTTATAGTATCCAAAACTTCTTGTTTGGATTTTGTTTGGCTTAAATCCAACATTAATTCGTTTTGAATCGGTCTTTGTAAATGCACCATTGCGTCCTGTAAAGCCGGTAGCATTGTCTTCCCTTGCCCATCTATGACTTTGCTGTCAGGAAACATTTGAATGAGTTGATCGTAATTTCCGGTTTTCAAAATCATATCATTTTCAAAAGCGATGGCTTGAAATTGAATTTTGGAATCTTGAGAGAGGCTATACCCCTTTATATTGTGAATAATTGTCGGTTTAGCAAATGTGATGCTACATTGAATCAGGAATAAAACTAACCAAATATGTTGTTGGGTTTTTCTACTCATAAATTTAATTTACAACTCCATTGTCATAGACTTTTTTACCACCAACCCAAGTCTGCAAAACATTCGTTTTCCAGATTTCCTGTTTGGGAATTTCGAAAATATTTTGATCAACCAGAATAAAATCGGCGTATTTTCCGGATTCAAGACTTCCTTGAACCTGATCTTTGCGGTTGGCGTAAGCGGCATTAATTGTGAATGACGCCAATGCTTGAGCAACGGATAGATTTTCAATTGGTATCCAACCATCTTTCGGTTGATTGTTTCGGTCTTGGCGAGTGACTGCTGCATGAAGACCATAAAAAGGATTGGCAAGTTCGACAGGGAAATCAGATCCCGATGCGATAATCACTCCTTTTTTCCAAAGGGTTTGCCAGGCATAAGCTCCTCTGAGTCTTTCGCGACCAACTCGATCTTCAGCCATGTTCATATCAGATGTCGCATGAGTGGGTTGCATGGAGGCAATAATGTCGAACTCTTTCAGTTTCTTTAAGTCTTCAAATTCGATAATTTGTGCGTGTTCGATACGGTTTCTGTTTTGTTTGGTATTGGCTTTTTCATTGGATAAGACTTCAATCGCAACACGGTTTGCTCGATCACCGATGGCGTGAATATTGGCTTGCCAACCTTTATCTGAATACTTGTAAATTAAACTTTCTAAAAAGTCTTTTGGTTGCACTAACTTACCCGAAGTATCATGTCTGTCGCTGTAAGGTTCGAGCATCGCAGCACCTCTGGAACCCAATGCGCCATCTCCCATAAACTTAATGGCATGAACTTGTAAATAACCATCTTTGCTGTGAACCGGGCCATTATCAATCATTTTATCCAGCAGGGACGAGCCGGATGCCAGCATGACATTAACACGAATTGGTAGTTTGCGCTGTTCTGAAAGAGTGATATAGGAATCATATTCTGTCCAGTCAACTCCGGCATCATCAACTGAAGTCAATCCAAGTGAGGCAAGATAGTTGAGAGCTTCGTGAATAATGGTTGTTACTTGCTCCTGACTTTCATTTTCAAGATGCTTTCCAATAATGCCCATCGCTGTATCTACAAATATTCCTGTTTGGATTCCATTGGCATCAACGATGATTTCGCCACCCGGCATATCTTTTAAGTGATTTCCGCTTTGTGCAATTTCCATTGCTTTAGAGTTGGCCCAACCGGCATGACCGTCAACTCGTCTGAGCCAGATTGGCTTGTCAGTTTTGAGTTTGTCTAAATCTTTGAATGTTGGAAATTTGTTTTCTTCCCAAAGAGCCTGATTCCAACCACGTCCAAGAATCCATGAATTATTAGGGTGCTCATCAATAAATTTTTGAATGATTTCTAACGATTCCTCAAGAGAGGTTACACCCATTAAATCAACTTCATTCTTAAGGTTTCCTAGTGCGAGAACATGCCCGTGCGCATCGTTAAGCCCGGGAAGAATCGAGTTATTGTTTCCATCAATCAATTCAGCTTCTTGGTATTTTTCCAATAAGTTTTTACTGGCTCCCACTTCCAAAATTTTGTCATTCTCAAATGCAATTGCCTGAAAACTGACATGTTTACCATTATTAATTGTATTACCTTGGATATTATGAATAATTGTCACCCTGGCAAAAGTCGGGTTACATGTTACAATCAGGATAATTAGTATTAATGCTTTTTTAATCATGTTAGAAACTGGTTGGTTGAATAGAATAATTCTCATTGTAACTCTTTTTCACGGCAAAAAACAGGCAGTATTTAT
>JAGRJO010000177.1 GCA_020442725.1 Lysobacterales bacterium | reverse complement strand
AAAAGCACTCTTTATTTAGCAAATTGGTTGGAAAGGCTTCAAAAGTTGACGAACAAAATAAATTGGAAGCCAAAAGAAAATTCAAACAACTTGATTTAGTATCGAAAACAATCGTTGAAAAACTTGATGTTTTGGAGTCAAAATTAAAAAACATGGCTGATGATGAAATTCAAAAACTAGCTTAACCTCTTTAACACCAGTCCCACTTTTGCCCTTCCCTTCAAAATTCCTGTAAATTATCTGCCAATCCCACCAAGCAAATCTAAGATTATTTCTAAAAATTGCAGATTAGAAGTTCAAAAAAGATTACAATGATAACAAGTTTGTGATTATTCCAAAGTTATGATTGCTTATCTGAATGATAAATCTTGCCAAATTATTGATGGTGAAACTGTTTTACAGTTTGCCAAACGAAATCTTATCCAAGTTCCAACATTATGCGACCTTCCTCAATTGGAATCCTTTGGTTCTTGTCGTGTTTGTAGTGTGGAAGTTGCTCTTTCCAAAGATGGAACTCGAAAAACTATGGCATCGTGTCACACGCCGGTTAGCGAAGGTATGTACATTTATACCCATAGCGCGAATATCAATAAACTGAGAAAGAATATTATCGAGTTGGTTCTCACCGATCATCCGTTGGAATGCCTAACCTGTGAAGTGAATAATAATTGCGAATTGCAATCCGTTGCAGCCAGTGTTGGCATCACCGAAGTCCGTTATCCACAAGGTGATAATCACCGGCATTTTCAAAAAGATTTATCGCATCCTTACATGACTTCAGATTTGTCCAAATGCATCAATTGTTATCGCTGCGTTCGTGCCTGTGATGAAATTCAGGGACAATTTGTCCTGAATATGTCCGGTCGTGGTTTTGATAATCGCATTATTAAAAGCGATGATGTGTCATTTATGGACTCCGATTGCGTGAGTTGTGGTGCTTGTGCTCAAGCTTGCCCAACCTCGGCAATATCAGATGTTTTTATGTCAAAATCAGTTCAATCGACTGAAAAAACACGAACTATCTGCACCTATTGCGGTGTTGGTTGCAATTTGGAAGTAGCTACAAAGGATAACCAAATTCTTGGCATCCAGGCATCAACCGATGCAGAAGTCAATCAAGGACACACCTGCCTCAAAGGACGTTATGCTTTCGGTTTTTATAATCATCCCGAGAGATTGCAATCTCCGATGATTCGTAAAGACAATGAGTTGATTGAATGCTCATGGGATGAGGCTTATGATTTCATTCAAGAAAAACTCACAAATTTGATTTCAGAATTTGGTAAAAACAGCATTGCCGGAATCAGTTCCGCTCGTTGCACCAATGAAGAAAACTACCTAATGCAAAAGTTCATGCGAACTGTAGTTGGTAACAACAACATTGATTGCTGTGCCAGAGTTTGCCATTCTCCCACTGCGCTTGGAATGCAAAACACATTTGGAACAGGCGCAGCGACCAACTCTATTGAAGATATCAAACACACCGATTGTATTTTAGTCATAGGAGCCAATCCAACAGAATCTCATCCAGTGACAGGTGCCAAACTCAAACAATTTGCGATGAAATCAGGCACAACGATTGTGATTGATCCCAGAAAGACCGAACTGGCTTCATACGCAACCTATCATCTCGCACCAAGACCGGGAACGAATGTTGCTGTTTTGAATATGATGTTTTATTACATCATTAAAAACGATTTAGTCAATCAGAACTTTGTAGAAACCCGCACCGAAGGATTTAAAGAGTTTAAAGATTCGGTCATGCAACTGGATATTGAGGAGCTGGAAAAAATTTGCGGGGTTGACAAAAACCTGGTTCAAAAAGCCGCGATTGCCTATGCTTCTGCTGCGAATGCTATGAGTTTTCACGGTTTGGGTGTCACCGAACATTCGCAAGGTACAAAAGCAGTGATGCAAATTGCAGAACTGGCAATGATCACTGGCAATATCGGTCGAAAAGGAGTTGGTGTTAATCCACTGCGTGGACAAAACAACGTGCAAGGAGCAGCCGATATGGGTGCTCAACCTCATCAGGGAGCCGGATATTTATCAGCGTATGATGCTGATATTCAGCAAGTTTATTCTCAACATTATGGCGTGCAAACACCCATTGAGAGCGGTTATAAAATTCCTGAAATGTTTGATGCCGCTATTTTGGGCAAATTAAAATCCATGTGGATTATTGGCGAAGATGTGGTTCAAACCGATCCCAATTCTCAAAAAGTCATCAAGGCATTGAAAAATTTGGACTTATTGATTGTTCAGGAACTATTCATGACCGAAACCTGCAAATTGGCGGATGTTGTTCTTCCGGCGAGTTCATTTCTCGAAAAGAACGGTACATTCACCAACGGCGAAAGACGGGTTCAGGCGGTTCATCAAGCGGTTCAACCATTGGCAGGAACGAAACCCGATGGGCAAATCATTATCGACATCATGAATCGTATGGGAATGAAGCAGGAAGATTATCATCCCGATTGGATATTGGATGAAATTTCAAAAATTGTGCCTTTCTTTGCCGGAATTTCGTGGGATAAACTTGGTAAAAACGGAATGCAATGGCCGGTTGATTCATCAGGTAAGCAAAGTCCTTTAATTCATGAAACTGAATTCAAACGAGGTTTAGGGCATTTTGAATTTCACGATTTTCATGAAAGCAATGAAATCATTCAACACCAAAAAGAATTTCCCTACATTCTCACCACCAATCGTAAATTGCAACATTACAATTGCGGAGCCATGACACGCAGAACCAAAAATGTAGAATTACTGACTGAGGATGTAATCCTTATCAATCCTAAAGATGCACAAACCAAATCAATTAATGATGGTGATTTGGTCTGTGTTTCTTCTGCTCGTGGGAAAATAGATATTAAAGCTCAAATTAGTGATGAAGTTAAGCCGGGAATTTTGAGCACGACTTTTCATTTCCCGGAAATTATGGTGAACAATATCACCTCAGATGAACATGATGCCGATGCCAAATGTCCTGAATATAAAGTGGTTGCTGTTGATTTTCGTAAATCCAAAGGAAAACATAAGCAATTGGCACAATCAATATCCTGAGTAGTCAACATAGTAGTAGTCATCGCTGCCACCCATATTGTTTATCACATTAAGCATGGTGGCGTGATTTTCTGTCATGGAATTCTGGATAGAGGTGAAAATCTGGTTGTTCACAGCCATATCCCTTTGTTTATAATCCAAATACTGACTGAGAGACATTCCTTTTGCTGCCGCTTCCTGACGGTAACGGTTTTCAACCGATGCAATATCATATCCGCTGTTGTTAGAATTGTACTGATTGACCTGATTCCAATAATTCTGGGTGGTTTGTGAATTCACATTGCTGTAATTTTGACCATACATTTGCGATTGAATTTGAACCACATATTGCTGTTGTTGCACTGCATTCAGAGATGCCCATTGAGTTACCACAATATTCCAGATAAAGCTGGCAAAAGCCAAAGTTTGTTTTTGTTGTGCCGAATATGAGTTGAATTCACTGGTCAATTTTACCTGCAATGTCATTCTGTCTTGTTGACTTAATTGATAATCTTGACCTGTCAGCATCGCCTGAAACTGTAAGTAGTTGATATAAGCCTCCACATCCTGATTGCTTAAACTCAAATTGGTGTTGTAATCAATATTCAATACCTGAACATAGCGATTCAGTGTTTTCACAAAGTGATAATTGTTCATTTCCGGTTTTTGCTGAATCAATTTATGAAACTCAGCGGTTAATTGTTCACGAACCATTGCCACAGCTTCAATATTGTTTAATGAAAAAACCTGAGTCATTGCAGTTTCAACTTGTCTGACTTCTTGATAAGAGTTTTGTGGATTGGCATTAAATTCGTTCACAAAATCAACTCTCATCGCATCAACATCAGACTCATTAACTTTTTGCCCTATCAATAACTGTAAAAGCTCCACATAAATTCGCAAATCTCTTTCCTGAAGTTGCAAACCCGAATTTTGGCTCAAGACAATACTGAATGCAGGATTATTCCAGGGATAATTATTGGAATGACTATTTAAAGACGTTGTGTTTGCAGTTTGATTTGAGTTACTTGTGTAGCTATAAACTATTTCATACTGATCCATCAACACCAACACATTGTCAGTATAAGTTTGAACTGAATACTGATAATAATTGCCTGAAGTGTCCTGCATCATCAACAGATTATTTTGCATAGAATAAGTCCCCTGCAACACACCCATAGAACTTGTAAAACTAAATTGGCCATTTGGAGTCAGTACCAACTGAGTGTTATTGGTTAGGTCGTGCCAGATTGTTTGGGGTTGAGCTTGAATTGAAGTAGTGAAAAACAAAATCAATACAATTAAAAGTTTAGTGTTATTATTCATAGCAGTTTTATGTTTATGATTTGTCATT
>JAGRJO010000176.1 GCA_020442725.1 Lysobacterales bacterium | reverse complement strand
AATCCTGAAAAACCCGGCAAACCAGTCAAGGCAAAGGTGCCTATCCACATCGTGATAAATGTGATTGGCATATATTTTTTCAAACCGCCCATTTCACTCATATCCTGCTTGTGATGCATTGCGATAATCACCGAACCGGCACCCAAGAACAATAACGCTTTAAAGAACGCATGAGTCATTAAATGGAATATCGCTGCTGAATAAGCTGAGACTCCGAGTGCAACTGTCATATATCCCAACTGTGACAATGTAGAATAAGCAACAACTCGCTTGATATCGTTTTGCACCAAACCAATCAATCCCATAAAGAATGCTGTAAATGCACCCACCAACATTACGAAACTCAAAGCTGTATCTGACATTTCAAAAATTGGTGACATTCTTGAAACCATAAAAATACCGGCTGTAACCATGGTTGCAGCATGAATCAATGCAGAAATTGGTGTCGGACCTTCCATCGAATCAGGCAACCACACATGTAAAGGTGCTTGTGCTGATTTACCCATTGCTCCAATAAACAGACAAATCGCAATGAACGTCAATAACGACCACTCAACTCCAGGGAAAATAGAAATCGTGTTTTCAGAAAAATTCGGAAGCTGATTAAAGACTTCAACATAATCCAATGTTCCAAAAAACATCAAGACAGCAGCAATTCCTAATAAAAATCCAAAATCACCAACGCGATTGACCAAGAATGCTTTCATATTTGCAAAAATTGCGGTTTCTTTTTTATACCAAAAACCAATCAACAAATAAGACACCAAACCAACAGCTTCCCAACCAAAGAACAGTTGTAAAAAGTTATTCGACATTACCAGCATCAGCATTGCAAAAGTGAATAAGCTGATATATGCAAAGAATCTTTGATATCCCGGATCATCATGCATATAACCAATGGTATAAATATGCACCATCAGTGATACAAAAGTGACCACAGACATCATCACCGCAGTCAGCGAATCCACCATAAAACCAACATTCAATGTGACTTTACCGCTCACCATCCAGGTATAAACATTTTCGTTAAAAGCCTGATATTCGCCGTTTACCAAGCCCATCAACACCATAATTGACAGAACACACGAGACAGCAACTGCTGCAATTGTGACCAAGTGAGCACCAACACGGCCAATTTTTCTTCCAAAAAAACCTGCTATGATTGCTCCCAATAAAGGTGATAATGCAATTATCAATAAAGTATTCATTTCCATCATCTTTACCCCTGTAACTCGCTTAAATTATCAGTTTCAAGAGTCTTACGCTGTCTGAATATAACAACCAAAATTGCCAGACCAATCGCTGCTTCAGCAGCGGCAACCGTAAGAATAAAGAACACAAAGACTTGTCCCTGAATATCATTGAGATAAGTTGAAAACGCAATGAAGTTAATATTCACCGATAACAACATCAGCTCAATCGACATGAGTAAAATCAAGATATTGCGACGATTGATAAAGATACCGGCAATACTAATGACAAATAAAATTCCGGCAACAACCAAATAGTGAGCTAGACTCATTGTTCTCCTCCTATTTCGTTCCCTTTTTCCGCTTTCATTTTTACAATTCTCATTCTGTTTTTATCAGCTTTCACATGAACCTGAGACTCAGGATCAACGTGTTTGTAATCTTTTCTCTTTCTCAGAGTCAGTAAAATAGCTGCAACAATCGCAACTAATAGAATCACCGATGCCAATTCAAACGGCAATACATATTGAATATAAATACTTTCCGCAACTTCTCTGACGTTGCTATAACCCTGCTCATGTCTGATTAAGTCATCTTGTGGCAATGAATCATGCAATTTGCTACCAAACAACATGACCATTTCCAAAGCC
This sequence comes from Lysobacterales bacterium, assembly GCA_020442725.1. GTDB lineage: Bacteria > Pseudomonadota > Gammaproteobacteria > Xanthomonadales > Marinicellaceae > NORP309. The sequence continues at coordinate 2,596 of JAGRJO010000176.1, read as the reverse complement.
ATCAGTAAAGCAACAAAAAGACCTGTTTTGGTATAAAGACTCATTCCTGATTTTGGTTTGACTTTGATATCCAGCATCATCACCACAAACAGGAATAACACCATAACCGCTCCGACGTAAACCAGAACTAGAGTTAATGCGAGGAATTCAGCTTCAAGCAACATCCACAATGCCGCAGCACTAAAAAAGGACAATATCAAAAACAAAGCCGAATAAACTGAATTACGCATTGTGACAACTAACAATGCGGCTCCCAGTAAAACCCCGGAGAACACATAAAACAACATCACTTGATAAAATTCAGCTGATAACAAATACTCTAACATTATCTATACTCCGCATCATTTTCACGACATTCAGCGATTTCCTTTTCACGCATATCACCAATAGCCAGTAATTGTTGTTTATCCAATACGTTTTTGCCTTCACTTTCAAAGTGAAATTCATGGATATCTGTCAAAACAATCGAATCAACAGGACAGGATTCCTCACAAAAACCACAATAAATACACTTGAATAAATCAATTTCATATTTTGTTGTTCTGCGACTGCCATCTTCTCTTTGCTCGGAGTCAATAGTAATTGCCAAAGCCGGACAAACGGCTTCGCACAATTTACAAGCAATACAACGCTCTTCACCATTGGGATAACGTCTTAATGCATGCAGACCTCTGAATCTGTCAGATTTAGGAGTTTTTTCTTCAGGATAACGTATGGTAAATTTACGTTTGAAGAAGTATTTCCCCGTTACGGACATGCCTTTGAGAAGTTCCCAAAGAGCTAAACTTTTGAAATATCTAAATATTTTCATATTAACTAAACCAAGGTCCGATGTTATAAACTTTCAGCACTGCAACAACCATAATCCAGACGATTGTTATCGGAATAAACACTTTCCAGCCCAGACGCATAATCTGGTCGTAACGATAACGAGGGAAAGTCGCACGGAACCATAAATACAACAACATAAAAATTGAAGTTTTAGCCAGGAACCAGATAATACTTGGCTGACCCCACCATGATTCCGACGGGAATAATGGCAACCAGCCACCCATGAACATGACTGTCGATAACACCGAAATCATAATCATGTTGGCGTATTCACCAAGGAAAAATAGTGCAAATGCCGAACCGGAGTATTCCACGTGGAAACCGGCAACAATTTCTGATTCCCCTTCTGCCACATCAAATGGTGCACGGTTTGTTTCAGCTACACCTGAAATAAAATATATAATCCATAATGGAAATAATGGAATAAAGAACCAGTTCAGAATCCCACCTTGCTGTGCATTGACGATTTCTGACAAATTCAATGAACCGGCAGCAATCAAAACACCAACTAAAGCAAATCCCATAGCAATTTCATAAGATACAATTTGTGCCGCTGAACGCATCGCACCCAATAACGCATATTTGGAATTGGAAGCCCAACCGGCAATAATCACACCATAAACACCCAGAGACGTCATTGCCAGAATATAAACCAGACCGGCATTGATATTCGCTAACACCAACCCATCGCTGAACGGAACAACCGCCCAGGCTGCAAAAGCCGTTGCCAGAGTGATAATTGGTGCTAACAGGAATAAAAACTTATTGGCATTCGCCGGAAAGATAATCTCTTTTATCAATAGTTTGACTACATCAGCAAATGGCTGTGCCAATCCCCATAGTTTGTAACCTAAAATTCCCACACGATTCGGACCCATACGACCTTGCATGAAACCAATCACACGGCGTTCTGCATAAGTGTAGTAAGCAACTGTTAAAATTAAAGGCAATACAATTGCGACAATTTTCAACAGAGTCCAGATGACTAACCAAATTTGTTCCATCATATCGCTTCTCCCACAGTAATTGTGACTTGCAGTTGATCAGCATTCAGGTTCAGCGTCGTTGAATTATGCACAAAAACATGAGCTGAACCATCAGGAACACTATCATCAATATTCGCAAACAAATGACAAACATTCTCGCCTTGATTCAAAATCACACTCATGGCATTTTCAATACCGTATTTCTTCGCTTCTGATTGGTTAACAGACAAGCATCCCGAGCTTGCGTGAATAGTTTCTTGCAATGGCTGACAACGTCTGGTAAGCATATCCACATCATAAATTGCTGTATCTGCATGCAAGACCAAATCTGAAGATTGAATTTCATGAACTTTACAGTCTGTTTTCACATGAGCTTTGTGAACTTTTAATTTGCTCACTTGCTCAGTAATCTGATTGATAGTTTCGTAATCAAATCCATCAACTTTTAACAAATTACCCAGAACTCTTAAAACTCTCCAACCCGGTTTGCTTTCACTTTGAAGTTTTGCAGCTGGAGTAAAAGTTTGGTTTTGCATAAAGTTATTGAAGTAAGAACCTGCCACTTCGGATGCTAAACCAATCGGTAGAATCACATCTGCAATTTCTTTCACGTCTGCACTTGCAAAACTGCTCATCACAACAACGGATTGAGCTTCTTGCAATGCTTTACGAGCTTTTGCCGAATTTGCAAAGTCTTCCAGTTCCGCTTGATATAATAAAACAGATTCCGGTTGACTGTCTAAAATTTGATTTACATTATGCTGTGCTGACATTTCACA
>JAGRJO010000175.1 GCA_020442725.1 Lysobacterales bacterium | reverse complement strand
AACCGACCGATGCAACCCATTCAAAAATGTTGAATTACAATCCGCTTTAGTTATGGGAGCAAAAACTGACTTGCTTTTCCCCACGCACCAACAAAAAGAAATCGCCGAATTATTGTCGAAAACCGGCTGCAATTCCACACTCAAAATCACCGACTCCATTCAAGGCCACGATGCATTCTTGGTCGATGAAGAAAATTATTCAGCAGAGATTGCTGAGTATTTGAATCAATTAGAAATTTAATTTCAGACCTGTCTTTTAGAGGAACTGTTCATACTTATCAGAAGCTAAGCATTAAGTTTTTTGCAGTTTTCCTCAAAAAACTGTAAAATCCCCCGGCAATTTCAAACAAGGAGAAAAAATAATGATAACAAAAGAAGAAATTGTTTCAAACTGGCTGCCAAGATACACAGGAACGGAGCTCAAAGATTTTGGCAAGTACATTTTGCTCACCAACTTTTCCGATTATGTTTACCGGTTCTGCAAACACACCGGAGCAGAAATTCAGGGTGAAAACCGTCCTATGAGCAATGCCACACATGATGGCATTTCAATCATTAATTTTGGCATGGGTTCTGCGAATGCCGCCACGGTGATGGATTTGCTCAGTGCGATTCAGCCCAAAGCCGTATTATTTTTGGGAAAATGTGGTGGTTTAAAAAAGAAAAATAATCTCGGTGATTTGATTCTGCCATTGGCCGGAATTCGTGGCGAAGGAACATCCAACGACTATTTACCCCCGGAAGTTCCTGCATTACCATCGTTCAAATTGCAAAAAGCGGTTTCCGCTACTATTGCTGATTACGATAAAGATTATTGGACAGGAACGGTTTTCACCACCAATCGTCGGGTTTGGGAACACGATGAGGAATTCAAAAATTATTTGCGAAAATGTCGTGCTATGGCGATTGATATGGAAACTGCAACGATTTTTTCCACCGGTTTTGTCAACCAAATTCCAACAGGTGCCTTATTATTGGTCACGGATCAACCAATGATTCCTGAAGGCGTGAAAACTGAAAAAAGTGACAATCAGGTTTCCAAATCCTATGTTGATGACCATATCAAAATCGGCATTGATGCCTTGAAAGAAATTAAAAATGATGGTTCATCCATGCGCCATCTGAAATTTGGTGGTTGGGAGTAACTACGAATTATTTAATTTTTTCTACCATGAAGTGCATGTAGGACTTGAAGAACTAATTGAGTAATCCTTCATGAACTTCATGTTCTTTATGGTGAACCAGTTTACTTTTTCAGTTCTTTCCACTTGGCTTTCAAAGCTGTTTGCACCAGCGGGTTAACAAAGCCGGAAACGTCTCCATCGAGTTTGGAGATTTCTTTCACCAATGATGAAGAAATAAAACTGTATTGCTCCGCCGGTGTCAGAAACATAGTTTCCACATTGGGGATCAAACGGCGGTTCATACTGGCAAGTTGAAATTCGTACTCAAAATCCGAAACCGCTCGCAGTCCACGCAGAATGACTTTGGCATTGACTTGTTTTACAAAGTCAGCCAACAACACATCAAAGCCCATAACCTTAACATTCTTGTATGGCTTTAAAACTTCATTTGCCATATCAATACGATCCTGAAGGCTAAATGTTGGCCCTTTTCCGGTTGAATCAGCAACAGCGACAATCAGTGTGTCATAAACTTCACAGGCACGTTTCACCAAATCCGAGTGACCGTTGGTAATTGGATCAAATGTTCCCGGATAGACAGCAATTAAAGGTTTTTCAGGCATTAGTTTTCCCCGTATTTTGTTTTTGCCAGAGCTCAATTTTAACCTGCCCGGCTGACTTTGTGCGTAATAATTCCCAATTCTCCGGTAAATTCATCACTTCCTGATTGATTCCAAATTCACGATACAGCAAACCTCCATCATTAATTTTTGGCAAGCTCAGATTGGTTAGTTCGTCTATTAAATCATTGGCAAAAGGCGGATCGAGAAATATAATATCCGTAGTTTCAGTTGTATTCTGCAAAAAAGACTGCGCAGATTGATTGAAAACCTGTATGTTTTCAAAAGCAAATTCTTGAGTGATTTTATTGAGTTGCCTGGATACTTGAATGTCCATTTCGATCAAATTTACCTGTTTCGCTCCTCTGGAAGCCGCTTCGAAACCTAAAGCTCCTGTCCCTGCACAAATGTCCCAAACAGTTCTGCCCGGCAATTTCATTTGTAACCAGTTAAACAAGGTCTCACGCAAGCGATCTCCGGTTGGTCGCAATCCTTCTTTCTCAAGAACAGGAATCCTGCGACTCCGATGTGTTCCTGAAATAATACGAATTGTATGCTTAGATTTTGCCATAAATTAAGCAATTGGTTAAAATGCAACATTGTATCAAGATTTCGGATTAAACAATGCTTAAATTTTTCAAGAAAAAGGATAAAAACAATAAAGCAGATAATAAGGATAATAACGCCAGCATAGAAGACACAACTATTTCAAAGGCTGATAATACTGATATTCCGAATTCTGAACAACAAATTGATGCGGAACAAAGAAAAGCGATTGCCAGTGCAACCACACAAGTTCATGAAGATGTAAAAGAATCTGTTGAAACTAAAGTTCAAAATATTAAGGATGAAGATAAACTGGAACAAAAACTGGCGAAGTCCAGAAATGGTTTCGGTAAAAAAATGAAGCATGTGTTCTCATTCAAGAAATCTATTGATGATGATTTATTTGAAGATATTGAAACCACATTGCTGATGGCGGATGTTGGAGCACAAGCCACAATGGAAATCGTTGATAACACCGCTAAATCGGTGAAAAGACGTAAGCTGAGCGATTCGCAAGCGGTTTATGATGCTTTGAAATCGAATCTTCAAACATTAGCTGAAACCGTGCAAAAACCATTGGTTATTGATGAAAGCAAGCAACCATTCGTTATCTTGGTGGTTGGTGTTAATGGCGTTGGAAAAACAACCACAATCGCTAAATTGGCACGCAACTTTAAAGCGCAGGGCAAATCTGTCATGCTTGCTGCCGGAGATACTTTCCGTGCTGCTGCGGTGGAGCAATTGAAAACCTGGGGACAACGTGAAAACATTCCTGTGATTGCTCAATCAACCGGATCAGATTCAGCTTCGGTGATTTTTGATGCGATGAGTTCAGCAAAAGCCAAAGGAATTGATATTTTAATTGCCGATACAGCAGGCCGTTTGCACACACAATCGAATCTGATGCAGGAACTGGCTAAAATCGGACGGGTGATGAAGAAAAATGACGAAACCGCACCACACGAAACATTAATTGTCGTTGATGGCGGAACCGGGCAAAATGCGGTTTCACAAGTGAAAGAATTCAACAACTCGACTCAACTAACAGGTATTGTTATCACCAAACTGGATGGCACTGCCAAAGGAGGAGTTTTGTTTAATCTTGCCAAAGAGTTTGGGCTACCGGTTCGCTATATCGGTGTTGGTGAAAAATCATCCGACCTCAAACCATTTGTTGCTTCTGAGTTTGTTGAAGCTTTATTGGGATAAAGTCGGGGAGATTACACGTAATTTTATTTTCAATTTGATTGGAAATCCATAATTCAAATTTTGCTTGTATTTTTAACGTTACTTTGTTGCCACCCAACAAAGTAACCAAAAAAGGGTGCTCCGACATTTTGACCTCCGGTTTCCTTCGATGCTCAGATGATTTGGCGAGGTATTTGAACTCGCTTCGCTCATACAAAAATACCTCGTATTTCCAAATCATCTTGTGCGTCTCAGCGAAATGTAAGGGTGTAGAATCTTTCGAGTGATTTTAAACAACTGTGTTATTTTCGCCTTCAGAAGTCAAATTTGAACATTTGTTAGGCATACTTTTTAGCATATAATAAATTCAGATTAGATCCGCACTTAACTATAGAATTTTTAACATCTAAAACGGATTCAAGAATTTCCATAGACCAATATGAGGGATAATCTTTTCCTCTGTAACTAAATGCCCCTATTTTTACACCAGACTTATTTTCGATTAAATCTAATGAGTATTGCTGTGTCACGAGCATTCTGTGCTTTGAAATATTTGAGAACGCTACTACATACTTAAACCAATATGAACCAATCAATTCTTTTAAATTATTCTTAAGACAAGACTCATGAAGGTTCTCAAGCAACTTGTAAATATCACATTTACTTTCATCAATCCTTGATTCTAATAATAAGATGTTTACTAATTGAGCAAAAATGTCGTATAGATTTCTTACTGAATTTATAAATGCAATTAAGTTTGCATCATGAGTTAATCTGGCTCTAATAAATGTCAGTTGATCTTTGGAAATACCCAAGATGTATTTTAAATTACTTTCATGTATTCCATTATCAGATTTATTAAATTGATTCATAGAATCGCGTGCAGTATAAAAATGATACATTAGCAGATTTATAATTCTATCGACAGAGCTAAGTGCATTTAGCGGTTTTTCATAATCTTGATAATTAGCTTTTATTAACT